>NZ_JBNPNC010000027.1:0-36170 GCF_050314315.1 Desulfovibrio sp. SGI.102
AAGGCCTTCCCCGGCCCGGCTCCCTTCCCGATGCACTTTGGCAGGGAGGCTGGAGCATCGTGCCGTGGACGGTTGGGACATGATGCTGTTCCCCGGCGTTACGTAAAGACGGTATTTGCAAAGAAAGGACGGACGGTCGCTCAACTGGCGGCCGTCCGTCTTTTTTGATGTCCGGGTGATGCGGGCCGGAAAAGGGGAGCTTCGCCGGTGCGGTCGAAGGTCGTGCCTTTTCCGTCATACAGACCGGAAGCGGCTGGCAGTCTTCCTGCCAGCCGCCGTACGTCATGGGAGTGAAAGGATCACGTCAGAGAGGTCACATCAGCAGGGTCTGCCCAAGCTCGAAATGGGCGGCACATACGATGTCGATATAGCGCGTGATCTCCTCCTCGAGGATCTCGGTATCGCTGAAGCACTCGATAGCGACACGGATGAAGAATCTTTCCTCATCCTGGTCGAGGAGCATGCACTTCACGCATTTCAGCTTGCATTCAAGGCGGTTCCCCTCCCTGAGTACAGCGAGCTCGTCAGCCTTGTCGGCCGGGACGGTCAGGTCCGTGAAGATACGGAGATAAGTGGGATCGTCTTCCGAAAGGGTCATATAAAGGGTGCGGCCCTGGGCCTTGAAGGTCAGGTCGCCGTCATCATCCACATGGGCGATGTAACCTTCGGTCTGAAGTATCTTTTGCAGTTCTTCTGTCGTCATGGGTACCTCGGGGGCTGGCAGCTCCCGTGCGGGGCAGGGGAGCAGACGTTGCGGGAGCGTCTCCCGGTGGTGCCTGCCGCCGTAAGACACGGCCTTGTTGCAGGCAGGAAGGGCACATCGCCGGAGCTCCGCCTGTTGCGGGGGAGTTGGCCGCGTACTGTTGCCCTCGTCGTCATATCTGACCAGCGTACTATTATTGCGGAACAAGGATGTTTTGTGAAGAGGGGAGGGAGCACCCTCCTGGCGCAGGCATGGATCCCCCTCCCCTCAAAAATCCCTGCTAGTCCCAGCTGTAGGGGATGTCCTTCGTATCGGCGGGCAGGCGTTCGCCTTCTTCGGGATCGTGGGGCAGGTCGGCGCAGTTGCAGATCAGGGCCGGTTCGTCCGTGGCGGCGGTGAAGCCGTACCAGACCCCCGTGGGGATGCGCAAAAGGCCGTAATGGTCGGGGCGGCCCAGATACAGTTCCCGCAGCACGCCGCAGGTGGGCGAATCGGGGCGGGCGTCATAGAGCACGAGTTTCAGCAGGCCGTGGGGCACGGTGTAGTACTGGGTCTGGCGGCGGTGGCGTTTCCAGGCCTTGATGGCCCCGGGCAGGACCTCGGAGAAATAGACCTCGCCCAGATGCAGTTCCCCGTCCGCCGTCTCGGCGTGGGGGCGCAGGGGAGAGTCGGGGCGCAGCATGTGCATCACCGGGCCGCCGGGGGTAGTGATGACCTTCAGGGGCTGGAAGCTGACACCGTCGATGCCCATGTCCGGGCACGGATGTTCGGAACGTTCCATGGGGATGTCCTTTCTGGACGGCGGACCCGCCCGGAAGACCGGGCGGGCGGCCTTATTTCGTCCAGAGCTGCTCGCGCTGTTCGGCGGCGTTCACATAGGCCGCGATCTGGCCCAGGCTGAAGTCCAGCATGGAGCCCTGCTTGGCGCCGTCGCCGCGATAGAAACGATGGTACCATTCGGCGGTGAAGCGGATGGTCTCCTCAAAGGTCAGGGTGGCTTTCCAGCCCAGATGGGCCAGGGCCTTGTCGCAGCAGAGCTTGAGCAGGGTGCATTCCTTCATGCCCGCCTGTCCGGCCTTGTCCATCTCGCTGCGGAAGCCGGGCCAGTGCAGGGCCAGGGCCTCCACCACTTCCGCCACGGTATTGTTGACGTTGGCGGCAGGGCCGAAGTTGTAGGCCTCGCCGCGGGTCTCGAAGGGCCCCTTGCGCGCACCCAGCAGATGGGCGCCCAGCCACAGATAGCCGGACAGGGGCTCCAGCACCAGCTGCCAGGGGCGGGTGGCCCAGGGGCTGCGGATCTGCACGGCCTGACCGGCGGCCCAGGCGCGGGCGCAGTCGGGCACGATGCGGTCGGCGGCCCAGTCACCGCCGCCGATGACGTTGCCGGCACGCACTGTGGCGCAGGCCGGGCCGTCCTTGAAAAAGCTCTTGAAATAGGAATGGGCGATGATCTCGGCGCAGCCCTTGGAAGCGGAGTAGGGGTCGTCGCCGCCCAGATGGTCGGTCTCGCGGTAGCCCCAGACCCACTCGTCGTTGCGGTAGCACTTGTCCGAGGTGATGAAGACCGCGGCTTCCACGCTGGGGCACTGGCGCACGGCCTCCAGCATGTTGAGGGTGCCCAGCATGTTGGCTTCGAAGGTCAGGGGCGCGTCTTCGTACGATTTGCGCACCAGGGCCTGGGCGGCCAGATGGAAGACCACATCGGGGCGGAATTCCTTCATGGCGCGGACCACGGCATCACGGTCGCGGATGTCACCGCGCATGTCCTGCACGTGCTGTTCCAGATGCATGGCCTCGAAATGGGACGGGCTGGTGGGCACGCAGTCGGCAAAGCCGCAGACGGTGGCGCCCATCTGGCTCAGCCACGCGGCCAGCCAGGAGCCCTTGAAACCGGTATGGCCGGTGATGAACACACGGCGGCCTTTATAGCAGTTGGCAAACATGGTCTTCTCCTGCCGGTCGTGTTCGCGCCGGCGTCATGACGGGAAAAGGGCGGGTCGCCGGACGGCGCCCGGAAGGAAGGCGGGGCCGCAGCCCCGCCGGGAGGATCTATTTCCAGAAGGCCTTGCCGCTGTCCCACAGCTCGTTGAGCTTGATGGAGTCGCGCAGGGTGTCCATGCACTGCCACTGTCCGGGATGCGGGTACATGGAGAGCTGGCCTTCGGCGGCCAGGCGCTGCAGGGGCTCTTTTTCCAGATCGCAGGATTCGTCTTCGTCCAGATAGTCCAAGAACTCGCGCTTGAAGACGAAGAAGCCGCAGTTGATGTACTCATTGAGCACGGGTTTCTCTTCCCAGGACAGGATCTTGCCGTTCTCGTCGGTGCGCACGGTGCCGAAACGCGAGGGCATGCGCACGCCGGTGAAGGTCCCGATGGTGCCGGACTTCATGTGGAAGTCGATGAGCTTGTCGATGTCGATGTCGGCCACGCCGTCACCATAGGTGACCATGAAGCGGTCGGTATCGATGTAGCGGGCCACGCGCTTCAGGCGGCCGCCCTTGAGGGTCTCCTGGCCGGTATCGCACAGGGTCACGCGCCAGTCCTCGATCTCGCGGGGATGGGGGGTGATGGCGCCGCTGCGCAGGTCCACGGTGAAATCCGTGTTGCGGATGTTGTAGTCGTGGAAATACTGCTTGATGTATTCGCCCTTGTAGCCCAGGGGCAGGATGAAGTCCTTGAAGCCGAAACGGGCATAGATGTTCATGATGTGCCAGAGTACGGGCCGCCCGCCGATCTCGACCATGGGCTTGGGTTTGATGACGGTCTCTTCCCGCAGCCGGGTGCCCTTGCCGCCGCACATGATGATAACTTTCATACAGCCTCCGCCTGTCCGCCACGGAGCGGGACAGCAGTTGCCAAAGGTTTCGTATCCCGACCGGCCGGGATGGCACGGTCAGCCGGCGGCGATGCTAGCAAAAGGCGTGACGGAAAAAAAGCCCCTGTTTCCCGGCCATTGCGGCGGGGCGAACGCTTGGCAACCACCGGCGTCTGCGCTATCTTGTATGTCGCCCAAAAGTCATTTCCTGCATGGAGGATCCTATGCGCAAAAATTGCAGATCCCTGTTGCTGGCGTCGCTCGCCCTGACCTGCGGCCTGCTGGCGTCCTGCCTTTCGTCCGGCCCGGAAAAACCGCTCGGCGCCATGGCCGACGCCATGGAAAAGAACGACAGCGCGGCCTTCCTGGCCCAGATGGACATGCCCCTGTTCGCCGCCAACGAGGCGCGGAACATGACCAATGAGAACGAGGCCCTGAACATGCTGGATTCCCTGGGCCAGGATCTGGGGCTGGGCGGTATGGACCAGCTGCTGGGCAGCGCCCTGAACATGGAGGACAAACTCCGCAAGAGCCTGACCCGCGGTGTCTCCACCGGTGAGCTCATGGCCCATTGCCGCAAGGCCGAGCGCCCCGACTGCCCGTGGGTGCCGGAATCGCTCAGGAACGCCAAGGTGGTGGAGCTGGGCCCCGATGCGGCCGTGGCTTCCGTGACCACGCCTGCCGGCATGACCTCCTGGCTGGCTCTGCGGAAGCAGGGCGAGACCTGGCGCGTGGTGGGCCGGGCCGTCATGGAGAACATGGCCCGCGCCTTTGCCCAGGCGGGATCGCAGACCAAGGCCGCGCCCGCCGCTCCGGCCAAGGCGCAGCAGCCCGCAGCCAAGCCTGCTCCCAAGCCCGCTCCCAAGGGCGATGGGGCCGTCACGCTGTAGACAACGATAAGGTTGCCGTCGTGTGACGGCAGAACGTCGTTATGATGCCATGAGGGCCGCTCCAGGAGCGGCCCTTTTTTATGGCGTCGGCACATTGGCGCCACGCGCGAAAAAAACAAAAATGCCGTGCAGCGGCAGCGCGTTGAGCGTTGCCTGTCAGGAAAAATGGCCGATCTCGGAAAGACGGCGGAAAGAACCGTAACGGCAGCCCATGCGACGGCCGATCCAGCGAAGGGGCACAACGTCCGGTCGGTATCCCGGGCGGGCTACTGCAGGACAGGGCCATCCTCTTCAAAGGGGATGAGCAGCTGGCTCTGCTGGGTGCTGAGCAGCATGTTCTCCAGCACTTCCAGCAGGCGCTTGAGGCCGTCGCCGGTACGGGCGGAGACAGGGATGGCGTGCGGGAAGGCATCGGCCAGTTCGGCGCGGGCGGGCACGTCCAGCAGGTCCCACTTGTTGAGCAGCAGGATGCGCGGCATATGCTCCAGCTCCAGCTCCTCGAGGATGGTCTCCACAGAGGTGATCTGCTGCAGCAGGTCGGGATGCGAGGCGTCGGCCACATGCACCAGCAGGTCGGCGGACTCCAGCTCTTCCAGCGTGGCGCGGAAGGCATCCATGAGCTCCTTGGGCAGGTTGCGGATGAAGCCCACGGTGTCGGCCAGGATGATCTCGCGTTCGGCCGGGAAGCGCAGTCGGCGGGTGGTGGGGTCGAGGGTGGCGAAGAGCTTGTTCTCGGCCAGCACCTCGGAGCGGGTCAGGTTGTTGAGCAGAGTGGACTTGCCCGCGTTGGTGTAGCCCACCAGCGCGGCCATGGGGATGCCGCGACGGGCGCGGCGGGAGCGGGTGAAGGCCCGCTGGCGGCGCAGCTGGTCCAGTTCCTTGCGCAGGCGGGCCATACGCTCGCGGCTGCGGCGGCGGTCGGTCTCCAGCTTGGTCTCGCCGGGGCCGCGTCCGCCGATGCCGCCCATAAGGCGGTCCATGGCGCGGTTCTTGCCCGTAAGGCGGGGCTGGGTATAGCGCAGCTGGGCCAGTTCCACCTGGAGCTTGCCCGCGCGGGTCACGGCATGCTGGGCAAAGATGTCCAGGATGAGCTGGGTACGGTCCAGCACCTTGCGCTCGGTGATGTCGGCCAGGTTGTGGAGCTGGGCCGGGGAAAGCTCACCGTCGAAGACCAGGGTCCCGGCGCGGCCCTCCAGGGCCAGCACTTCCAGCTCGGCCATCTTGCCCTTGCCCAGGATGAACTTGGGATTGACCTGGGCCACGCGCTGCACCATGCGCCCGGCCACGGCCAGACCGGCGGTGCGGGCCAGCTCGGCCAGCTCGTCGAGGTTGCGCTCCTGGATGATGCGGGGCTGGGCCGCCACGGAGACCAGCAGGGCGCGGGGCGCGTCCGAGGCCTCGCGCGTGTCGTCGCTCCTGCGGGCCAGCTCTTCTTCCAGAGCTTCGGCGGTGGCGGCAAAATGGGCGCTGGTCTGGTCCCAGGGGCGGAGCTGCTCCACACGGTAGGGCTGCCCGGCCACGGGGGTGGGCAGCAGATGGGCCTCCTGCCATTGCACGGGGTCGCCGTCAGGATTGACGGTCAGCACGATGATGGCGTCCAGACGCAGGAAGAGCAGGTCCATGAGGTCTTCCTGGCTGAGGCCGTCGGGCGTGAGGTGGGTGTGGAGCAGACGAAGGCCGCGCAGACGGTCGGCACCGGAGCGGGCGCGGGGCAGTTCCGGGATCAGGATCCCGCCTGCCTCGCCCACCAGTACCATGTCCACGCGGCCTTTACGGTCGATGAGCATGCCCAGTTGACGCCCCAGGGCGCGCGACAACAGCGACAGTTCCCGGGCCTGGTCGATGGTATAGACATCAGTGGCCGGGAGACGTCGAGTGGTCAGCCGGTTGAGGGCCTTCAACTGGCTGGGCTTGAGCCCCTGCAGGTTGCCTTCGAGCCTGGAAATGGCTAGGCCCCCGGACGCAGGTAGGAGGTGATGAGGGCGTCGTAGCGCGAGGTGGCTTCAAACGCACGCGAGGCCATGGCCTGACGGAAGTCCAGGCTGACCTTCATGTCGTGTTCCTTCATCTCCTGCATGGCGGTGGCGTACCATTTGGTTCCGGGCAGCACCAGGATGCTGTGGAAGTTCTTGGCAGCGGCGCGGATCATGCAGGGACCGCCGATGTCGATTTCCTCCACGGCCTGTTCGAGCGAGAGCTTGCGCTCCACGGCACCGGCAAAGTCGTACAGGTTCACGCAGACCAGGTCGAAAGGCTTGATCTCCTTTTCTTCCAGCGTGGCCATGTGCTCGGGGATGTCCTTGTTGGCAAGGATGCCCCCGTGGATCTTGGGATGCAGCGTCTTCACGCGGCCGCCCAGGATTTCGGGGAAGCCGGTGACGTCACTGACGGCCGTCACGGGCAGACCGGCGGCCTGCAGGGCCTTCATGGTCCCGCCGGTGGAGACCAGCTCCACGCCGTTCTGCGACAGGAAGGTGGCAAATTCCACCAGTCCGGTTTTGTCCGTCACGCTCAGGATGGCGCGGCGGATAGGAAGCATATCCATACGGATTCTCCTTGGCTCATGTTGGCATTATTGCCGCAGGCGATTTTGCCAGAAAAACGGTCCGTTCGCAATGCCGCGCTTGCGGCCGGCACCACCTGCCGCTATGCTGGCGGCGGAGGTCCTATGTCCATCAGACTCGTATCCTGGAACGTCAACGGCCTGCGTGCCGTGTCCGCCAAACCCGAATGGCGCTGGTTCGCCGAGAACACCTGCGATGTCATCGGCCTGCAGGAGACCAAGGCCATGCCCGAGCAGCTCAAGCCCGAAGTGGCCAACCCCGAAGGCTGGGAGGCCCACTGGGCGTCCAGCGTGGTGAAAAAAGGCTATTCCGGCGTGGCCGTGTTCAGCCGCATCAAACCGCTGGCCGTGCGCTGCGAACTGCCCCAGCCGGAATGGCAGGGCGAAGGGCGCATCCTGCATCTGGAATTTGAAAAGTTCCACTTCTTCAACGGCTATTTCCCCAACGGCGGCGCCGAGGAACTGGACGAGAACGGCAAGCCCATCCCCGGCCGTTTCAAGCGCGTGCCCTACAAGATGGGCTTTTTCGACGCCTTCACGGCCTATGCGGAAGAATGCCGCAAAAGCAAGCCCATCGTGGTCTGCGGGGACTTCAACATCGCCCACAAGGCCATCGATCTGGCGCGGCCCAAGCAGAACGAGAAGAACACCGGCTTTTTGCCCGAAGAACGCGCCTTTCTGGACCGTTTCACGGCCCTGGGCTATGTGGACACCTTCCGCCATGTGCACGGCGACGTGGAAGGCCGCTATTCCTGGTGGTCGTACAAGATGCGCGCCCGCGAGAAGAACGTGGGCTGGCGTATCGACTATTTCTTCGTTTCGGAAGAGCTGAAACCGTACATCCGTGACGCCTGGATCGAGGACGACGTCTACGGTTCGGACCACTGCCCCGTGGGCCTGGAGCTGGACATCTAACGGACAGGGCCTCGTGGCTCCCGGTGGGACTTTTGCCGGGGAGGTCGCGTCGTCCCTCCCGTATTGGGAGAGGGCTCATGCCTGAGCTGAACATCGCTTCCTGTGACTGGAACGCTTATATCACACTGCTGCGACAGCAGGACGCCCTGTGGGCACGCCACAGGGATAATATCTCCCTGTCTTCCTACCTGCGTTGCCTGGAGGACGCCCGAGCCGTGTTGTCCCTGCCTTCGTGGGATGAGCTGAGTCACCGGGAGGCCACCATATTACTGGGGCTGGGCACGCAGTATGGCCCGCACGGCCTGCTGGGCTCTCTGCGCGGGGCGGGCATCGTCAAGGCCACGTTTATGCAGGACATTCCAGAATACCGGCATATACGTATCCGTATCCGTGATGCCATCCTGGCGGCCCGTGAAGCGGAGACAATTATGGACTTCATCCGCTGTGCCCAGACGGCGGTGGACACCATCGTGCGTCTGCCCCGTTTCAGCATGGCTACAGCCACGCGTTTGCTGACACTGGCGCGCCCGGACCGAGCCGTCTCCATCAACGGCGCCTCCAAAGCCGGGCTGGCGCGTCTGACGGGCCGCACCCAGTACTGGATAAGCGAGCCCCGGAACTACGGGATGCTGCTGCGCTGGGTCTACGCGCAGCGCTGGTATCAGTCGCCCGTGCCTGCGGATGCGGGCGAGGCCAGCTTGTGGCGGGCCCGTGCGGCCTTGCTCGATGTCCTTGCCTACGACAACAGCAGCCCGCTGACACAGGCCTAAGCCACGCGCATCCCGGGGGATTGAACGGGAAAAAGCATGGCAGTGTCTGTCCGTCCTTCTCTTGTCCCGCCGTATGCGGACTTTTTTAAGGGGGGCTTGGGTAAGGCCCCCGTTGCACTACAGGGAGAACACATGAAAACCATCGGTCTTCTGGGCGGCATGAGCTGGGAAAGCACGCTGACCTATTATCAGATCATCAACATGGTGACGGCCCAGACCCTGGGCGGTCTGCATTCGGCCCGCTGCCTGCTCTACAGCGTGGACTTTGACGAGATCGAACGCTGCCAGCAGGCCGGGGACTGGGACAGGAGCGCCCGCATCCTGGCCGATGCCGCACAGGCCCTGGAGCGGGGCGGGGCGGATTTTCTGGTCATCTGCACCAACACCATGCACAAGGTGGCCCCGCAGATCGCCGCCGCCGTGGGCATCCCGCTGATGCACATCGCCGACGTGACGGCCCGGCAGCTGCACATGGCGGGCGTGCAGCGCGTGGGCCTGCTGGGCACCCGCTACACCATGGAAGAGGATTTCTACACCGGCCGTCTGGAAGCCAACGGCCTGCAGGTGCTGGTGCCCGAAGCGGACGACCGGGCCGAGATCAACCGCGTCATCTTCGAGGAGCTTTGCCGGGGCGTCATCAAGGACAGCTCGCGCGAGACCTTCTTGCGGGCCATCCGGGATCTGGCCGCCCGGGGCGCCCAGGGCGTGATCCTGGGCTGCACCGAGATCGGCATGCTGGTACAGCAGGAGAACATCGCCGTGCCCCTGTTCGATACCACGCTCATCCATGCCCGCACGGCCGCGCTGGTAGCCATCAACGAGACGCCGGTGGATACCGAGCCGGTGAAGGTGAAGAAGTAGCGGCCGCTCTGGACGTTGCTCTTTTGAGAGCAAACAAAAAAGCCTCCCGTCATGGGAGGCTTTTTTGTTGCGCATACGCCGCACAGAGGAAGGAAAAAAGAGTCGCGTCCCTTCTATCCACACCTAGAAATGCAGCACGGGCATGCCCAGCTGGCGAACGTGACGGATGAGCTCCTTCATTTCCGGGCCCAGCAAAAAGCCCAGCAGGACGAGCATCACGCCCAGAAAGACATATTCGCCCACGCTGCCCGTGGAGCAGACCTTGAACGAGAGCTTGTTCTTGCGGGAAAAGGGATGCAGGGGGATGCCCGAAGGGGTCAGCATGTCCAGCACCACATGGCTGATGCCGCCCAGACCGATGCCCAGCAGGGCGGGCTGCCAGTGCGGGGGCACCAGATGGCTGCAGGCCACCAGCAGGATGGCGACCCACCAGCCGAACCAGTGGGTGGTGCCGCGGTGGATCTGGTTGAAGGTGCGCTGCGGGTTGCGGGAGCGCTTGGCGATGGCCTGGTCGAGCTTGTCGGGCAGGATGGCGCCGAGACAGGCGGCGACCACGCCTTCCAGCGGCAGGTGCAGGGCCAGGGCGGCGCCGACGCCCGCCGTCTGGTGGGTGATCCATTTCATGGGAGCTCCGTAAGACTGGGGATACCGTCCCGGAAGGCCGGGCGCGGGCTGCGGTCAAAGGGGCGGGCGGAGGCTGTCTCCGCTTGTCCTGTTCCGGTAGCGGGCGCACCTGCCGGGCACCTGCGGGCAGAGGATGCAGGCTGTGCGGCGCGGCATCCGCCCTTGCCGTGCAAACGGCAGGCAGCGAAAAGAAGGGGCCACCGGCAGGCCTTTCCGTCGCGCAGGGCGACAGAGGCGTCCGGCAGCCCCCTCCGTACGGATCGTTCTAGCCGCAGCGGGAGAAGCCGCAGGCGGGGCAGATCAGGCAGCCTTCCTGGAAGACCAGGGGCTCGTCGCATTCGGGGCAGCGGTGTTCCTCGATGTCGGCCACACCGGCGCCCAGATGCTCGTCCTTGAGGTAGCGGCGTTCCAGCACCCAGGCGATGGCGTCCGGGATGGAGAGCAGCAGGCCCTTGCCGCGGAACACGGGATGTTCGCCGCCGATGCCCTTGATCTGGGCCACGATGTCGCGCACCTCCACGCCGGAACGCAGGGCCAGGGACACCAGACGCCCGATGGCTTCGGCCTTGGCCGTGATGGAACGGCCGGACTTGCCGATGGTGGCGAAGACCTCGAAGGGCTTGCCGTCGATCTCGTTGACGGTCAGGTACATGGCGCCCAGACCGGTCTGGATCTTCTGGGTGAAGCCCTGCACCACTTCGGGACGCTTACGCACCACGCCCAAGCGGGGCTTTTCCGCAGGCGCGGGGGCTTCGCCGTCCATCTTCTTCTGGCCTTCGCCGGTGGCCAGCACCTGCAGGCTCTTGCAGCCGTCACGGTACACGGTGACGCCCTTGCAGCCTTCCTTGTAGGCCAGCCAGTAGATGTCGTGGATGTCCTGTTCGGTGGCGCTGTGGGGCAGGTTCACGGTCTTGGACACGGCATTGTCCGTATGGCGCTGGAAAGCGGCCTGCATGCGCAGGTGCCAGACGGGATCGATGTCCATGGCCGTGACGAAGACCTTGCGCATGGCGGCGGGCAGGGCATCCAGGGACTGGATGGAGCCTTTTTCCACCACCTGCTCCATGAGTTCGGGCGTGCCCAGACCGGCTTCCTTGAGGGCGGCCTCGAAATAGGGGTTCACTTCCACCAGGCGTTCGCCGTCCAGGATGTTGCGGGTGAAGCAAAGGGCGAACAGGGGTTCCACGCCCGAGGAGCAGCCGCCGATGATGGACAGGGTGCCCGTGGGCGCGATGGTGGTGACGGTGGCATTACGGTAGGGGCCTTCGCCGCGCTGGGGGAAGACGGATTCCGCATAGGCCGGGAAGGGCCCGCGCTCTTCGGCCAGACGGGCCGAGGCGGCGTGGCCTTCGGCATTGATGAAGCCCATGATGCGCTCGGCCAGGGCGATGCCCGCCTCGGAATCATAGGGGATGCCCAGCTGGAAGAGCAGGTCGGCAAAGCCCATGACGCCCAGGCCGATCTTGCGGTTGCGGCGCACGGTCTCGTCGATGCGTTCCAGCGGGAAGCGCGAGGCGTCGATGACGTTGTCCAGGAAGCGCACGGCCAGATGCACCACCTGCTTCAGGCCGTCCCAGTCGATACCGGCCGCGGCGGGATCTTCGTCATGCTCGTGGCCGGGCACAAAGAAGCAGGCCAGATTGATGGAGCCCAGGTTGCAGGCCTCGTAGGGCAGCAGGGGTTGTTCGCCGCAGGGGTTGGTGGATTCGATCTCGCCCTGGGCGGGCGTGGGGTTGTCGCGGTTGATGCGGTCCAGGAAGACGATGCCGGGGTCGCCCGTCTGCCAGGCGCGGCAGACCAGCAGGTCGAAGATCTCGCGGGCGCG
The DNA here is from genome assembly GCF_050314315.1 of Desulfovibrio sp. SGI.102. Classification (NCBI taxonomy): domain Bacteria; kingdom Pseudomonadati; phylum Thermodesulfobacteriota; class Desulfovibrionia; order Desulfovibrionales; family Desulfovibrionaceae; genus Desulfovibrio; species Desulfovibrio sp. SGI.102. The sequence continues at coordinate 11,966 of NZ_JBNPNC010000027.1, forward strand.
CAGGCTGCCGGTGACCTTGCCGGTGTGGGGATCGGTCAGCTCGTAGTTCTCGTCGCGCTCCACGGCCTGCATGAAGGCTTCGGTCAGGCCCACGGAAAGGTTGAAGTTGTTGAATTCCCCTTCCTTTTCCTTGGCCCGGATGAATTCCACGATGTCGGGATGGTCCACGCGCAGGATGCCCATGTTGGCGCCGCGCCGGGTACCGCCCTGCTTGATCTGTTCCGTGGCGGTATTGAAGATGCGCAGGAAGGAGACCGGGCCGGAAGCCACGCCGCCGGTGGAGCCCACGCGGCTGGCCTTGGGGCGCAGGCGGGAGAAGGAGAAGCCCGTGCCGCCGCCGGACTTGTGGATCATGGCGGCGAACTTGACGGCATCGAAGATCTCTTCGATGGAGTCGCCCACCGGGAGGACGAAGCAGGCGGAGAGCTGGCCCAGCTCGCTGGCGGCGTTCATCAGGGTGGGGGAGTTGGGCAGGAAGCGCCAGCTGGTCATCAGGTCGTAGAACTGGCGGGCCAGGTCGTCGGCGGTGAAGGGGGAACGCTCGTATTTGGCTTCTTCAGCGGCGATGGCACTGGCCACACGCCAGAAGAGGTCACGGGGCGTCTCGGTGCTGCCATCTGCTTTTTTGTGCAGATAGCGTTTCTGCAGCACCACTTCCGTGTTGGGCTTGAGCTGCGGCTCGGGCAGATCGTGAGGCATGGGAGGGATCATGGCAGACCTTTGGGTAAAAAGAAAAGCGGCTGGCCTCCCGCTGGGGGAAAGTCGGCACGCTGGATCGATCGGCTTCACAGGCCGGGCGGTCTGGAACCGCGCGGCGAAAGCCCTTTATACGCGTTCCCCTGGGGAAAATAAAGGGCCTCTTCCAGTGGAGAAGAAAAGCCCGCTTTGATCTTGTTCAATAAAATCAGGATGTTTTTTGAAAAAAACGGCTCTTGTCACCCGCGGAGGGCCCACGGGGGAAAACCCCCGCAGGGCCTTGACCTGCAAAGAAAAAGGCGGGGAAAGAAAAATTTTTCCGGGCCCGGAAAAAGATTTTTGTCACAGAGCGCCGGAAAAGCCCTCCGGCAGAGCCTGCCGGGCTTGCCCGCAGGTGCCGTGCTGCTGCCGGTGGCGGGATCGGGCGCCGGGCAAAACGAAGGGGAAGGGGCTCGGACCCCTTCCCCATATCTTTTATTTCATGGGCATCCGCCAGATCACAGGCAGCAGCGGCGCGGCCGCTGCCGGTCAGACGGAACGCCCGTGCGGCAGGCCTGCGGACATGTGTATGAAAACACGTTTGCCCGTTGCGGGCCCTTCGCAGGAAGGGTGGCTAGTCCTCCCCGCGGCCACGGCCTCGCCTGGGGGCATCGCCGTGACGCCTGTCGCCGGAGCGCCGGTCAGAGCGCTGATCAGGGCGGCGGCCATCGGGCCTGCGGTCGTTCCGGGGGAAGGCACGGGGATCGTCGTTTCGGTCAGGACGGCGGCCGTCTTCATACCGTCCGGGACGCCGGTCCTGAGGATGGGCCGGTCGTTCCGGGGCCCCGCGCCGGTCGTCACGGCGGGGCTGGCGGTCGTTGCCGTTGCGGCGGTCGCGGAAGGCGCCGTCGGCAGTGTCGCGTTCGTCGGAGCGCCTGCCGAAGCGCTTGTCCCCGTATCTGTCCTCCTGCCGGTCACGGAAGTTCCGGCGCGGTTCTTCGGAGCCCGCGGAACGTCCCGGGCCGCGGCTGCCGCCGGGGACGGCGGGCAGGGCCAGCAGCAGGGCGCCGCTCTTGCGGTCACGGCGGGGCGTGCCGGGCCGTTCGTCCGCCTGGGCCCGGGCCGTGAGCTGCGCGCCCGAGGGCAGGGCGGCGGCATCGGGCACCACGGCCAGACCGGCGGCACAGCAGGCATAACGGGCCTGACCGCGCAGGCCGGGCACTACGAAGGGCGAGGAGAGCACACGCACGGGCCGGGGCTGGCGCAGCATGGCCGCAGCTTCGCGGCTGTTGTCCGGGGCGTCGTCATCAAGGTCGTCCAGATCGTCGAACAGGCTTTCCCCGGCGGTCGGATCGGCCCGCAACAGCAGCGGGGCCAGGCTCAGGGCGCTCTTGGCAAGACCGGCGGCGGAGGACAGCTCCTGCAGCCATTGCGGCGCACCTTCGCAGTCGAAAGTGAAGTGGCACCAGCCGCGTCCGGCATGGGCGTGGGCCAGCGGGCAGGGGGCCCGGTGCGTGCAGGGGGCCAGGGGCATCAGGTCACGCTCCAGCGCGGCATCCCGCAGGCGGCTGATGGTCTTGCCGCCCAGACGGGTGCCGGGCTCCACGAAGAGGGCCGCGGGCAGCAGGGCCTCGTCGGCGCTGCCGGTCTCGTCCTCGTTCAGGGGCGCGGGCCAGCACAGGGGCTCCAGCTCGTCCAGAAGGTTCTCCAGACGGCGCACGCCGCCGGAGCCTTCCTCGTCCTCGTCGTCTTCGCGGTTCATCTGGCGGCTCTCGGCGCTCAGTTCGTTGAGCACGTTGGCCGCCGTGAGCAGCCAGGGGCGCAGATGGCGTTCCTGACGCTCCAGCGTATCGGCCAGTTTGCGTTCCAGGCGCGGCATGTGCTCCAGCGAGCCCCGTTCCACTCGTACCTGCCAGACGGGCTGGCCCAGGATGTCGCCCCAGGCGGCCATGACGTCGCGGCCCAGTTCCATGGGCTGCACGGCATTGTCCACGGCCAGCACCTGGATGGGCAGGGCGCGCCATTCGGGACGGGCCAGCCACAGGGCCAGCGGCACGCTCAGGGGGCCGGAACCGCCGTCCAGCAGCAGGGGCGTCTGGCCTTTTTCCAGCCAGAGGCGGGGATCGGGCAGGGGCAGGGAACGGAACAGACGCGCCAGACGCAGCACGTTCCAGGGCAGGAAATAATACAGATAGGCGCTGGTGCTGGCCGGGGAGCTCCAGTAGGGCCGGTAGAGGCCGGAGCGTTCGCAGGTCAGCAGACGGGAAAGGGCCTCGATGTCCGCAGGCAGGTTGCGGTAATGGGCGCTGCGTAGGGGGCGCACCGTGCGCAGGGCCTGGCCCAGGGCATCCAGTTCCCGCCGGACCACGTCGGGCAGGGCGGGCAGGAGCTCGGACTCCATCTGCCACGGGGACGGACGGGCGTCACGGGGCGCGCGGGCCTCCCGCTGGCCGGGGCGGCTCCAGCCGGAGAACTCTTCCTGACGCCGTGAGGGGCGTTCGGCCTGCTCACCGGTAAAGGAGGAGTACTGGCGGCGCGGTGCTTCGGAACGGCGACCACGCTCGCGGTCGTTACGGGATTCTTCATGGAAAGAACGGCGTTCCGTCGCGCGGCCTGCGGGGCGCTGACCGCGGGGGGCCGGAGCTTCGCCGTATTTTTTCTGTCGGGTATCGGACATTTATACTCCAAAGCGCATATGGCGCAGGTAATCGGCATGGAAGCCGGGATCTTCAGCAACAGGGACGAGCGTGGCCGCGGCGCACCAGCGTGCCAGTGCGGGCAGGCGCCAGGGCTCGGCGGCCAGCAGGGCGGCGCCATCCAGCGAGCTGTTGCCCACGGCACGCACGCGCCGTCCCATGCCGGAGGGCAAAAAGCCCAGCTCTTCCAGACAGGCGGGCGGACAATGTTCGCCCAGGGCACCGGCCAGGGCCAGACAGGCCACATCGGCGGCGGCCAGCCCTGCGGCCCGCAGCAGGGCCTCCAGAGCCTGGGAGAAGGCGGCCTTGACCTTGAGCAGTTCCTCCACGTCGGCGGCGGCCAGCCATTGCCCGTACGGCAGGGGCAGGCGCAGCCCCGTCCGGGCCTGTTGTGGCGGCGAGGCCACACGCCGGGCCAGCGGCGAGGCGGGCGTGCGGAAATGCCCGTCCGCATCCAGACAGCCCAGACGCAGCAGCAGGGCCAGCAGGGAAAGATAGCCCGTGGCGCTGATGCCCTGCACATCGGCCCCGGCCGCCAGGGGGCCGTCCACACTGTGGCAGGCCAGTCCCAGGGGCGAGACCTCGAAACGGGTGATGCTCCCCGGCCCGGCCATGCGGCCGCACTGGGGCCCGATGCCTTCCAGAGCCGGCCCCAGCGGGACGCTGGCAAGCCACAGACGGCCCCGGGCGTCCACGAGGGCCAGCTCGCCGTTGGTGCCCAGATCGGCCAGCAGCAGCGGGCGCGGCAGGCCGTCGGCCAGCAAACGGAGCAGCCCGGCGCTGATGTCGCCGCCCACGAAGGGCGCGGGCAGGGGCGGGATCAGCAGCGGCGGCAGCCCTTCCACGGTCAGGCCGCAGCCGCCCGCATGGCTGCGCCGGTAGGGCGCGGCGCACAGGCCGCTGATGTCCCTGTCCAGAAAAATGTCGGTCATGGCCGTATTGGCAGCCAGTACCAGCCGCTCCACAGGGATGCCGGGCAGGGAGGCCGTCTGCTGCCGCAGCAGGGCCGCCAGATGGTCGCGCACCAGCCGGGCGAGCCGGGCCCGGCCTTCGGGCGCACTGGCCACGGCCAGGCGGGACATGACGTCCGCGCCTGCCCCGGCCTGCGGGTTGAGGTCGTGCCCTTCGGCCACCACGGACACCGGCAGGGGTGGACGGCAGAGCAGGGAAAAATCATCAGGGGCCGGTTCTTCCCGGACATCGGGGACGGCGATCAGGCGCCAGTACAGCGACGTGGTGCCCAGGTCCACGGCCAGGGCCAGATGCTCCTGTTCCGGGAGGGAGGGCGCGGCCGTGGTCATGACCGTCATTTTTTCCGGTGCGGGCACATCGAGATGCAGCTCCGGGCCCATGGCGTCAGTTATCTGACGACGGCAGGCCAGACGCCAGCCCCGGGCCAGCAGGTCGGGGCCCAGGATCTCCTCTTCTTCCGGCAGGGGATCGGGCGCCACGGACAGGTCATGGAAGCGGACCCGGCAGCGGCCGCAACGGCCCAGACCGGAACAAAGGGGTACGGGCGCCGCCAGCCCGCCCAGCCAGACGGCCCGGGCCAGATCGTCGCCGGGGGCCGCATGGCCGCAGCGCGGGGGCGCGGCCGGGACTTCATCCTGCCCGGCGCTCGTGCGGGGCAGTTCATGGACACAAAGTTTCATGCCGCCACACTGCCTCAAGGCGCCGGGCAAGGCAAGCCTCGGAGGCCCGGGCGTTTGGCCTCGTTCTTGCATTCTTTGTCGCAAACTACGGGAAATCGACAGTCATGAGCAGCATACTTTCACAGGAAGAGATCGCCGCCCTGTTGCACGGCCTGCCTGCCGCCGGAGGGAATGACGCTCCGCCGGCCGGAGCGGCCGCCCCTGCGGACGACGAAGCCCGGCTGGATGCCCTGGCCGCGCGCTGCGCCCGCCTGTGCGCCGCCAGCATGGAGGAGCAGCGGGGGCGCCTGCTGGAGCTGACGCCGCAGCCCGTGCGCCGTCGTCCTTTCGGCAGCGTGGCGGACAGCATACGCGAGGCTTCCTGTTGCTGTGCCGTGGAGCTGGAGGGCCTGGAAGAGCCCGCGCTGCTCGTGCTGGACAGAGCCTTCGTCTTCAGCCTGCTGGAAGAATTTTTCGGCGCGGGGGGCTTCGAGCGCCCCGGCCGGCGTCCCCTGACCGCGCTGGAGACCATGCTGGCCCGCAAGTTCGCGGACCGCTTCCTGGCCGCCTTCGATCTGGCCGGCAAACCGTCGTCCTGGCATCCCCGCTGCGGCCACAGCTCCTCCCTGCCGCGTCTGGCCGTCTTGACCCCCGATGAGCAGCCGGTCTGGCATCTGGCCTTCCGCAGCCTGCTGGGCGGCCGTGCCGGGGCCCTGTGCCTGTGCCTGCCCGAGGATTTCAGCACCCATCTTGCCGTACGCTCGGCCTTTCCCGGTCCCGGCCGGGAAAAAAATATCCCGGACGCGGCAGGCGCATCCGGGATCATCTAGCAGGGATATCTTTGGGCCGGGCTAACAGCCGCGTATCCAGTAGGTCTCGAAACCGTCTTCCAGCCAGCCGTCTTCCAGATGACGGAAATCCGCCTTGCGCAGCAACTCGCGGTATTCGTCGCGGGTACGGCGCCAGCCCCAGAACTGCTGGCGGCGGATGCCCAGGAAGTGCAGGAAGCCGCGGATGACGATCTTGAGGGCGTTGACGAAACTGCCGATGAAGCTGTCTTCCTGCAGCAGCGAGGCCGAAAGGCAGATGAGCTGGCCGCCGGGCACGAGCTGTGCCCGCAATTCGCCCAGCAGGTGCTGGAGCTCGCGGGTGGGGATGCTGTAGTCCACGGCCGAAAGATAGATGACGTCATAAAAGACGTCCGGCGGCAGGCAGGCCGGGGGCATGCCGATATACATGCGCTCGTTGGGCACATGACGGCGCAGCCAGCGCATGCTGACGGTGCTGGGCTCGTTGACGTGCAGCTCCAGCTCGTCGGCCGACATCTCCTCCACCAGACAATGTTCCATATAGCCTACGCCGCTGCCGATGGAGAGCACACGCAGCGGGCCGGAACCTTCAGGACGCAGGGCGGCCTGTTCGCGCAGGCGGGCGGCCAGCCACTGGGCGTCCTTGCGCTTGTTCTGCCGCCAGACGGCGGGCAGATCGTCCCAGTCCTTGAAGCGCCGGAACAGCTCTTCATAGAAGGTGGCGTAAAACTTGGGTTCCGCCAGATGGAAAAAAGAAATGTGCGAGAATGACGTAAACGGGATTCCCTGCCAGCTTTCCTGATAAAAACGCCGCACATTTTCCTCCATAAAAGACAAAAGAGGGGGCGGGCCCGGGGCCCGCGGACGGTGGTACGGCAAAGGGGCTCCCCCTGCCGGACGCAGCGCGATGATACCCCAGCCGGGCCGTCCGCGCAACGTGCCGGAGGCATTGACGGGGCCGGAAGACGAAAAAAACTCGTTCGGGGCAGAAAAAGGAAAGGCCGGGAAAGCTTTCCTTAATCACTCCAGGGCAGGGAAACTTGCCGGGGGAGGGGCGGCAGGACAACAGCCTTGTGGCGCTCTGCGGGCCGGACTCGCCGGACTCGCGGGCTGGTCAGCGTCCGAGTCCCGGGCCGGAGACAAAAAAATCCCGGAGGGGACGGGCCCCTCCGGGAAGAGCGTCAGTTATTCGCCGCGATCCTGCAGGGCGGCCACGGAGGGCAGCAGTTTGCCTTCCAGCAGCTCCAGGGAGGCGCCGCCGCCGGTGGAGATGTAGCCCATCTTGTCGGCCAGGCCGTAGCTTTCCACAGCGGCCACGGAGTCGCCGCCGCCCACCACCACGAAGGCGGGGGAAGCCGCCAGGGCTTCGGCCAGGGCCTTGGTGCCCGCGCCGAAGGGATCGGTCTCAAAGGCACCCACGGGGCCGTTCCAGACCACGGTGGCAGCCTTCTGCAACAGACCGGCGTACAGTTCCACGGTCTTGGGACCCACGTCCAGGATCATCTCGTCAGCGGGCACCTTGTCCACGTCGCAGACCGTGGCGGTCTGGCCGGGGGCCAGTTCTTTGGCCGTGACCACGTCCACGGGCAGGGGCAGGGTCTTGCCCAGTTCCTTGGCCTTGGCCATGACCTTTTTGGCATCGTCCACCAGCTCGGGCTCATACAGGGAGGTGCCCACGCTGTAACCGGCAGCGGCCAGGAAGGTGTTGGCGATGCCGCCGCCCACGATGAGGGTATCCACCTTGCCCAGCAGGTTGTCCAGCAGGCCCAGCTTGGTGGAGACCTTGGAACCGCCGATGATGGCCATCAGCGGACGGGCGGGAGCATCCAGCACCTTGGCGAAGGCGTCCAGTTCGGCGGCCATGAGCGGCCCGGCGCAGGCCACCTTGGCGGCGCGCACGGCCCCTTCGGTGGAGGAATGGGCGCGGTGGGCGGCCCCGAAGGCGTCCATGACATAGATGTCGCCCAGAGCGGCCAGTTTGGCGGCCAGTTCGGGATCGTTCTTCTTTTCGCCCTTGAAGAAGCGGATGTTCTCCAGCAGCACCACTTCACCGGGAGCGGCCTTGGCGGCGTCGAAGTCGGCGGCCAGCTTCACGGGACGGCCCAGCAGGCCGGAAAGGTGGGCAGCCACCGGCGCCAGGGAGAACTTTTCTTCCACCACGCCTTCGGTGGGACGGCCCAGATGCGAGAGCAGGACCACGCCCGCGCCCTTGTCCAGCGCCATGCGGATGCCGGGCAGGGCCGCACGGATACGTTTGTCGTTGGTGATGCGGCCATCCTTCATGGGCACGTTGAGATCCTGGCGGATGACAACGGTCTTGCCGCTGCACTCCATGTCCTGCAACAGTCTGATGGGCATGTCTGCCTCCTTTTTGTCAGGGAAGGGATCACCGGGAAGGGCCGGGACACGGCGTCCGGTTTGTCAAAAAGATATGTTCCCCGAAGAGGAAAGTCCAGCCCGGCCCCAAAGGTCAACGAGGATGCCGGCAGCGGAATACCCGGCAACCGCTGTCCCGCCTCCGGACGGGAGGACGGCATGGTGCGATGACCTCAGGAGGATGTCTGTTCTGTATATCGGGCCCGTCAGGAGGATACGGCCCGGCATCTCTTGGGGGTAGGGGCAAGCACGGTCATGTTCGTCCCGCTCTTGGCGGCAGGACATGGCTGCGGCCTGTCCCGTCCACGCCCGCCAGCATGGAATTTGTCCTCTTTGGGCAGGACGCAAAAAGGCCCGGGACCTGGGGATATGTCATCCCGCGATCCCGGGCCTTGGTTTCAGGCGTTTGGGGAGGGGGCCCTAAAGCACAGGCCTCTCTACTCGACAAATCATGTCAGCCCTTAGCCCAGCAGCTGACGGGCCATGTCGGCCAGGTGGGCGGAGGTGAAGCCGAAGTGCTCGGCCAGGGCCTTGCCCGGGCCGGAGGCACCGAAGGTGGTCATGCCGAGCACGGCACCGTCCAGGCCCACATACTTGCGCCAGTAGTCGGCGGCAGCGGCTTCCACGGCCACGCGGGCACGCACGGCGGCGGGCAGCACGCTTTCGCGATAGGCGGCATCCTGGGCGTCGAAGCGCTCGCAGCAGGGCATGGAGACCACGCGCACCTTGCGGCCTTCGGCGGTCAGGGCCTCGGCGGCCTCAAGGGTGATGCCCACTTCGGAGCCGGTGGCCATGAGGATGAGCTCGGGGGTGCCGTCGCAGTCACGCAGCACATAGCCACCGCGGGCGATGGCCTGCACCTGGGCCTCGTCGCGGCTGACGAAGGGCAGGTTCTGGCGCGAGAGCGAGAGGCAGGTGGGACGGTGGGCGTTCTCCAGGGCGCACTGCCAGGCAACGGCGGTCTCCACGGTGTCGCAGGGACGCCAGACATCCAGGCCGGGCATGAGGCGCAGACCGGGCACCTGTTCGATGGGCTGGTGGGTGGGGCCGTCCTCGCCCACACCGATGGAGTCGTGGGTGAAGACCCAGACCGCACGGGTGCCCATGAGGGCCGCCAGACGCAGGGCGTTCTTGGCGTAATCGGAGAAGACCATGAAGGTGCCGGCGTAGGGGATGAAGCCGCCGTGCAGGGCCAGACCGTTCATGATGGCGCTCATGCCGAACTCGCGCACACCATAGGCCAGATAGTTGCCGGTGCAGGTGGCGGGATCGAAGTTCACGGAATGGCTGGTCTTGGTGCCCACGGAACCGGTCAGGTCGGCGGAACCGCCCAGCATCTCGGGCAGGTTGCCCACCAGTTCTTCCAGGGCCTTCTTGGAGGCCACGCGGGTGGCGATGCTCTCACCGGCTTCCACGGCCTTCTTGACCATGGCGGCGGCGATGTCGGCCCAGTCAGCGGGCAGATCGCCCTTCATGCGGCGTTCCAGTTCGGCGGCCAGCTCGGGACAGGCGGCGCGGTAGGCGTCGAAACGGGCCTGCCATTCGGCTTCGGCCTTCTTGCCGGCTTCACGGGCGTCCCAGGCGGCGGCGATGTCGTCCGGCACGGAGAAAGCGGGCTGATGCCATTCCAGAGCGGCACAGGTGGCGGCGGCCACGTCCACGCCCAGGGGCGAGCCGTGGCAGGAGGCGGAGTCGGCCTTGGAGGAACCGAAACCGATGTGGGTCTTGCAGATGATGAGGCTGGGATGCTCGGCGTCGGCGCGGGCTTCGGCCAGGGCGGCGTCCAGGGCCTCGGCGTCATGGCCGTCCACGGGACCGATGACCTGCCAGCCGTAGGCTTTGTAGCGGGCGGCCACGTCTTCGGTGAACCAGCCGTCGATCTTGCCGTCGATGGAGATGCCGTTGGAGTCGTACAGGGCGATGAGCTTGCCCAGGCCCCACACGCCAGCCAGGGAGCAGGCTTCGTGGGACACGCCTTCCATGAGGCAGCCGTCACCGAGGAACACGTAGGTGTGGTGGTCGATGACCGTGTGCTCGGGGGTGTTGAAGCGGGTGGCCAGCATCTTTTCGGCCAGGGCCATGCCCACGGCGGACGAGATGCCCTGACCCAGGGGACCGGTGGTCATTTCCACGCCGGGGGTCACGTCGCATTCGGGATGGCCGGGGGTGCGGGAGCCCAGCTGGCGGAAGTTGCGGATGTCGTCCATGCTCAGGTCGTAGCCGGTGAGGTGCAGCACGGCATAGAGCAGCATGGAGGCGTGACCGTTGGACAGCACGAAGCGGTCACGATCCATCCAGCCGGGATTGGCGGGATTGTGTTTGAAGCCGTGGCGCCAGAGGGCTTCGGCCATGTCGGCCATGCCCAGGGGGGCGCCGGGATGACCGGAACGGGACTTCTCGATGGCGTCGATGGCAAGGGCGCGGATGGCGTTGGCACACTGTCTGCGGGTAGGCATGATGCGGTCCTTTGTTGAGTTATTTTTTCAGGGCGCGGCCGGGCTGCCACAGGGCGGCCGCAGCGCAACGGGCATTGTGGGCATTATCGGCCGCAGCCTGGGCGGCGGCCTGGAATTTCTGATGACACTGGTCATAGGGCGGATGGCCGAAGAAGGCCGAGCCCGAGACCAGTACGTCGGCACCGGCGGCCACCAGCTGCGCGGTGTTCTCGGGGCAGGCGCCGCCGTCCACCTGGATGAGCACGTCCCCGGCACCGGCGGCGTTGAGCATGGCGCGGGTGGCGCGGATCTTGTCGAAGCTCTGGGGGATGAACTTCTGGCCGGAGAAGCCGGGGTTCACGCTCATGACCAGCACCATGTCCAGATCGGGGGCCAGCCAGCGCAGGGAGGCGATGTCCGTACCGGGGTTGAAGGCCAGACCGGCTTTCATGCCCAGGCGGCGGATCTCGCTGAGGGTGCGCTGGGGGTGGCGGTCGGCCTCGGCGTGGATGACCAGCATGTCGGCCCCGGCATCACGGAAGGATTCCAGATAGCGGGCGGGCTCCTCGATCATGAGGTGCACGTCGAAGAAAAGTTTGCTGCTGCGTTTGCGCAGGCTTTTGATGGCGGGCTGGCCAAAGGTGATATTGGGCACGAAGGCCCCGTCCATGATGTCCAGGTGCAGCCAGGAGATGCCCGCGGCCTCAAGGGCGGCGAGCTCGTCGGCCAGACGGGAGAAATCGGCGGAGAGCAGGGAAGGAGAAAGGATCATGCGGCATCCTGTGGTGCGCTGCCTGTCGTGCAGGACCGCCGCGGCGTACTGCCGGAGCGGCAGGACAGGGGATCACCGGCCGGCCAGAACGCGGCGCAGCTCGGTCAGCTCGTTTTTCAGCTTCAGCATCAGGGCCGGATCGCGCTTGCTGGCGGCGCGTTCCGGCAGGACCTCGTCCAGGGTGGCGCTGCCGTCCAGGATGCGGCGCGCGCCTTCTATGGTCATGCCCTTCTGGTGCAGCAGCTGCTGGATGCGGCGCAGCAGGGCCATGTCCTCTTCGGTGTAGAAACGCTGGCCCGAGTCCGTACGCCGGGGAGTCAGCTGGGGGAACACCGTTTCCCAGAAACGCAGCACGGAAGTATTGAGGTTGAGCAGGGCGGCGGCTTGGCCGATCTTGTAGAGTTTTTCCGACATGCTCCCTCTCTTGCGGGTTTCACCGCGCGGGCCGGGGCCGCACGCAGCGCCACGGACCGCGGCCCCGCAAGGGGGCCGCAGCCCGTGGAATACCGTATCAGCAGCACTTCCGTCACGGGGCGGGCACGGCTCGCCCGGTACGGAAGGGGCAGGGGGCTAGATGCGTACGCCCAGCTCCTGCACCAGGGATTGTGCCACCTTTTCCCGCACTTTGTCCACTTCCGCATCCTTGAGGGTGCGCTCGGCGTGACGGAAGGTCAGGCGGAAGGTGAGGTTGCGTTCGTCGCTGCCTTCGGGGCTGAAGCTGTCCACCAGCACGGCGCCTTCCAGCAGGGGCTGCTTCTGGCCCATGATCTGGTCCAGGATGGCGCCCACGGTCACGCCCACAGGGGCGGCCACGGTGATGTCGCGGCGCACCGGCGGGAAGACGGCCAGGCTCTGGAAGCGCACCTGGGCGGCATCATGCAGGCGGCGCAGCACGTTGAGGTTGAGCTCGGCCAGCCAGACGTCCTTGCGGGCGTGGAAGCTGTCGGCCATCTCGGGACGCACGCGGCCCATGACGCCCACCTCGGTGCCGTCCACGCTCAGGCGCACGCAGGGCAGCAGGTAGGGGTGGCTCTCGGCCAGTTCGCACACGGGGGCGGACAGGTTGAGGAAGTGCAGCAGGTGCTCCACGATGCCCTTGAGGTCGCTGTAATCCATGTCGGCTTCCACATGCGGCCAGGCGCTGTCGTGGCGCTGGCCGTAGAGGAGCACGCCCAGCATGCCGGTCTCGCTGGCGCCGGTGGCGTGGGGATCGTCGCTGGGAGCGGCCGTGAAGGTGTTGGCCAGCTCGAACAGACGCACGCCCGCGGCACCCTGGGCCAGGTTGTTGCGCAGGTCATGCAGCAGGCCGGGGGCCAGCACGGTGCGCAGGGCATCCTGTTCGGCGGAGAGCGGGTTCATGATGGAGATGCGGCCTTCGGCGGGCAGGCCCAGCAGGTCCAGATCCTTGTGCCCCACGAAGCTGTAGTTGACGGCTTCGTTGAGGCCCAGACCGGCGCCCCAGTGGCGCAGGCGGGACCAGAACTGGAAGGTGGACATGGGTTCGCCGGCGCGGCCCAGATCCTGCAGGAAGGCGGGCAGTTCGGGGGCGATGGTGTCCAGACCATGCACACGGCCCACTTCTTCGATGAGGTCGGCTTCGCGGGTCAGGTCGGGGCGCCAGCTGGGCTGGGTGACCTGCCAGCTGTCGTCGCTGGTCTTCTCGATGGCGCAGCCCATGCCGGAGAGCACCTTCTCGTCGAAGTCGCGGCTCAGTTCCACGCCCAGCAGGGCGTTGGCGCGGGCGGGACGGAACTCGATCTGCACGGGCACGAAGGGCTTGGGCTCGGCCAGGGTGTAGCCGGGGCAGACCTTGCCGCCGGCAGCGGCCACCATCATGGCGCAGGCACGGTCCAGGGCCCAGATGGAGCGCTTGTGGTCGATACCGCGCTCGAAGCGGTAGGAGGATTCGGACGACAGGCCCAGACGGCGCGAGGTCTTGCGGATGGTGCCGGGACGGAACACGGCGCTTTCCAGGAAGACGTTGGTGCTGGCATCGTCGATCTCGGTGGCCTGGCCACCCATGACACCGGCCAGGGCCACGGCGCGTTCGGCGTCGCGGATGCAGAGGTCACGGGGATCGAGGGTGCGTTCCTGGCCGTCCAGGGTGACGATCTTCTCGCCCTGGGCGGCGGGGCTGACGATGATGCGGTTGCCGCGCAGCTTGTCCAGGTCGAAGGAATGCAGGGGCTGGCCGCATTCGAAGAGGATGTAGTTGGTCACGTCCACGATGTTGGAGATGGGACGCACGCCCACGGCATGCAGACGGTGACGGATGCGCATGGGCGAGGGAGCGATCTTGACGCCGGCGATGACGCGACCGGCGTAAAGGTTGCACAGCTCGGGATCGCTGACTTCCACGCTGGGCAGGTCGCGGGCCGGGCCGTCCTCGCACAGGGGCAGTTCGGGGATGGTCAGGGGCAGGTTGAAGGCCAGGGCGGTCTCGCGGGCCAGACCCAGCACGGAGAGACAGTCGGCGCGGTTGGGGGTGATGGAGATGTCCAGCACCTCGTGGTCCAGCTCCAGGGTGTCCACCAGACGGGTGCCGGGCACGGCGCTGTCGGGCAGGACCATGATGCCGCTGTGGTCTTCGGTGAGGCCCAGCTCGCGTTCGGAGCAGATCATACCGAAGGAGGGAGCGCCGCGCAGCTTGGCCTTCTTGATGACCAGGCCGCCGGGCATGGTGGTGCCCACCAGGGCCACGGGGACTTTCTGGCCGGCGGCCACGTTGGGGGCGCCGCAGACGATGTCCAGCAGTTCGCCCTGGCCGGCGTCCACCTTGCAGATGTGCAGGTGGTCGGATTCGGGATGGTCGACGCATTCCACCACATGGCCCACCACGATGGGGGCGATGGCGTCATAGGGGCGCACGATTTCTTCCAGTTCCAGGCCCAGCATGGTCAGCCGGTCGCCCAGCTCCTGTGCCGTGCCTTCATACGGGACGAATTCGCGCAGCCACGAAAGAGAAAGCAGCATATGTCATCTCACTGGCCCCGCAGGGCCGGTTAGCAGTTGATTCAGTTGAAGTCCCAAGCCGGTTTGCCCGGCGTGTCGGCGTCGGGATCCGGCAGGGGGCGGCTCTGTTTGCGTCCGTAAGTGCCGTAGGCGCCGCCGCGGGGGCGCTTGCGGGGTTTCACTTCCTCGGGGCCGTAGTCCTTGAGCGGGCGGCCGTAGGCATCGGTATAGCCCATGCCGCGCTCGGTGGTGTTGCCGGCATTGCCCATGGCGGGCAGGCCTTCCATGGGCTTGGGCCCGCCGGGCGGCTCAAGGCCGCTGTGGCGGGGGCTCAGGGCCGAGGCGGCCCAGGCATCACCGGCATCCAGCGCGGCGCTGCCGGCGGCGCAGAGCAGGGCCAGCAGCACGGGGACGCAGGCACGGCGGAGACGGACGGACAGAGGCACGGGACCCACCCTAGGCGTGCAGGCCGAACTGGCCGAGGAAGCGCACGTCGTTCTCGAAGAACATGCGCAGGTCGCCGATGCCGTACTTGAGCATGGCCACACGTTCCACGCCCAGGCCGAAGGCGAAGCCGCTCACATCGGCGGGATAGCCCACGGAGGCGAACACGGCGGGGTCCACCATGCCGCAGCCCAGGATCTCCACCCAGCCGGTGGTCTTGCACACGCGGCAGGGTTCGCCGTTGATGTGGCCCTTGCCGCCGCACATGCAGCAGCTGATGTCCACTTCGGCGGAGGGTTCCGTGAAGGGGAAGAAGCTGGGGCGGAAACGCACTTCGGTATGGCCGCCGAACACGGAGCGCACGAAGGCCGTGAGGGTGCCGCGCAGATGGGCCATGCTGATGTTCTGGCCCACCACCAGGCCTTCCACCTGATGGAACATGGGGGTGTGGGTCAGGTCGGAGTCGCGGCGGTAGACCTTGCCGGGAGCCACGATGGCCAGGGGAGGCTTGCGGCCCAGCATGGTACGCACCTGCACGGGGGAGGTGTGGGTGCGCATGAGCACGCGCTCGGTGATGTAGAGGGTGTCCTGCATGTCGCGGGCGGGATGTTCCGGCGGCATGTTGAGGGACTCGAAATTATAGAAGTCGTTTTCCACTTCCGGGCCGGAAGCGATGTCGAAGCCCAGCTTGCTGAAGATGCCGCAGATCTCTTCCATCACCAGGGTGGTGGGGTGCAGCGAACCGCGCCAGGGGGCGCGACCGGGCAGGGAGGGGTCGAAGCGCTTGAGGGCCTCGGCTTCGCGGGCCGCTTCCAGGGCGGTCTTGCGGGCGTCGAACAGGGCGGTGAGGCGCTCCTTGACGCTGTTGGCCTTCTGACCCACGGCGGGGCGTTCCGCGGGGGGCAGCTTGGCCATGGAGCTCATGGCCTGGGCCAGTTTGCCCTTGCGGCCCAGAAAGTCCACCCGCAGTTCTTCCAGTTCATCCAACGAAGAAGCCCGGTCAAGACCTGCTTCGAGGTCTGTAACCAGGCTTTCCAGTACAGTCATCAAATCCATGCGAATTCCCGGAGCCGCCGCAGGCGGCGTTACGGTCAAAGGGACGGCCCTGACGGCCGCACACAACAGCGGCGGAGGGACACCATGTCCCGCCGCCACACGACAACAGGGCGCATGCCGCCGGGGCCGCATGCCGCGGCATCCGGGGCGCGCCCGATCTTACCGGAATCTCCGGCGGAAAAAAAGAGCGCGGCATATCCCGCACGAGGAAAAACCTCACGCCAAGACATGCCGCGCACTCAAAAAAGCTGTGGCGTGCCGACTACAGGGCAGCCTTGGCCATTTCCACCACCTTGGCGAAGTCGTCCTTGTGGTAGACGGCGAGGTCGGCCAGAACCTTGCGGTTCAGGGCGATGCCGGCCTTGTTCAGGCCGTGCATGAGGCGGCTGTAGGACAGGCCGTTCAGGCGCGCGCCGGCGTTGATACGCAGGATCCACAGGGTGCGGAAGTCGCGTTTGCGGTGCTTGCGGCCGATGAAGGAATACTGGAGCGAACGCTCCACAGCCTCACGGGCGGTACGATACAGACGGCTGCGGCCACCACGGAAACCCTTGGCCGCGCTCAGGTACTTTTTGTGCCGACGATGAGCGGCGAGACCTCTCTTCACACGCATGGGGGGTACCCTCCTTTCGCCCGGCCAAGGCGGAGGTATTGTGCCTGCCGGGGAAAAAATTGATCCCAGATGGGGCGCAAATTGCTTGAAAAGAACGGCTTTGCGCTGGCCGTCGCCCCTGTGGGGCGCTGCGCCGCGCGGCGGTGCTGCGGCGGTCATGCCGCCTCCCGCATGCGGGCGCGCAATCCGGACGGATCAGAATTCACGCCGTCACGCTCTCGCGTTCCGGCACGGACGCTCCGCGCACGGAGCTTCCGCAAGGCTCGGGATGACTAGCCGTTGGGCAGCATCCGGCGCACGGCCTTCTCGTTGGTGCGGTCAACGATGGTGGCCTGGCCCAGGCGCATCTTGCGGCCGGGAGCCTTCTTGGTGAGGATGTGGCGCAGATTCTGACGACGACGCTTGAACTTGCCGCTGCCGGTGAGCTCGAAACGCTTGGCCGCGGAACGCCGGGTTTTGATCTTGGGCATGATATACTCCTTAGCGAATAACCTGTCCGTACACTACGGGCAGGAACGGCATATTGCCTGAAAAAGCCGTGCGGCGCAAGTGCAAAAATGCAGGGGCGCGCAGGCAGTCCTGACGGCACAGGCCACCTGTGACGTCAGGAAAAAAGGCTCTGGCGAAGGACTACTTCTTGGGCACCAGCAGCATCTGCAGGGTGCGGCCTTCGGCACGGGGCTCCTGGTCCACCTTGGCCACATCGGCCAGGTCCTGCACGACGCGTTCGAGGATGCTGATACCACGGTCCTTGTGGACGATCTCGCGGCCACGGAAGAACACCGTCACCTTGCAGCGGTCGCCGTCTTCCAGGAAGCGGCGGATGTGGCGCAGCTTGGTCTCGTAGTCATGGTCGTCGGTCTTGGGACGGACCTTGATTTCCTTGATCTGCACCACGCTCTGGCGCTTTTTGGCTTCCTGCTTCTTTTTCTGCTGCTCGTACTTGAACTTGCCGTAGTCCATGATGCGGCAGACAGGCGGTTCGGAGGTGGAAGCGACTTCCACCAAGTCCATACCGGCTTCCTTGGCAAGGGCAATAGCCTCGTTGCGCTGCAAAATACCCAGTTGTTCCCCATCGGCGCCGATGACGCGCACTTCGCGGGCGCGGATCATCTCGTTGCGACGCACGCCGTCCTGCGGCACGTCGCGCCGGGGTCTCATGTTAGGAGAAGCTATAGCGCATCCCTCCATTCTTGAAAGGCTCTTCGCTGTCCGTACGGATCAGGGCAGCCACTTCCGCCACGGACTTGAGCCCCAGGTTGTCCCCATTGCGCAGACGCACATTGACGCCGCCCGCCTGCGCTTCCTTTTCTCCAACCACCAGAATATACGGCACCTTGGCCAGCTGCGCCTCGCGCACCTTGAAGCCCAGCTTCTCGTTGCGCGTATCGGCCGTCACGCGGATCCCCAGAGCTTTCAGCTCCTCGCAGGCCTTGAGCGCGGCTTCGTTGTGGGCATCGGTGACCGTCAGGATCCGGGCCTGTTCGGGCGCCAGCCAGGTGGGCATGGCACCGGCGTACTGCTCGATGAGCACACCGATGAAGCGCTCCAGCGAGCCCATGATGGCCCGGTGCACCATGACAGGACGATGACGTTCGCCGTCCTGGCCCACATAGGTCAGGTCGAAACGTTCGGGCAGGGTGAAGTCCACCTGGATGGTGGAGCACTGCCATTCGCGACCGATGCAGTCCAGCAGGCGCACGTCGATCTTGGGACCGTAGAAAGCGCCGTCGCCCTCGTTGATCTCGTAGGGCATGTCGGCCTTCTTCACGGCCTCGATCAGGGCATTGGTCGCCAGTTCCCAGGCTTCGTCGGTACCGATGCTGTCCTTGGGACGGGTGGAGATGCCCACCTTGTAGTCGAAGCCGAACAGATGCATCAGGTCGCGGATCAGGTGGATGACACCGAGGATCTCGCCTTCCAGCTGTTCGGGCGTGCACAGGATGTGGGCATCGTCCTGGGTGAACTGACGCACACGCAGCAGGCCGTGCAGGGTGCCGCTCTTTTCATGGCGGTGCACCACGCCCAGCTCGAAGTAGCGCTGGGGCAGGTCACGGTAGCTGCGCAGATCGTTGCGGTAGATCAGCATGTGCGAGATGCAGTTCATGGGCTTGATGCCGTACTGATCGTCCTCGATCTGGGTGAAATACATGTTCTGGCGATAGTGGTCGTAGTGACCGGAACGCTGCCAGGTCTCCACGCGCAGCAGCTGCGGGCCCTGCACCAGGTCGTAGTTGCGCTTGATGTGCTCGCGACGCCAGAAGTCTTCCAGGATGGTGCGCATCAGCATGCCCTTGGGCAGCCAGAAGACCATGCCGGGGGCCACGTCTTCATGGAAGGTGAAGAAGCCCAGTTCACGGCCCAGCTTGCGGTGGTCGCGGCGCTTGGCTTCTTCCAGCTGCTTCAGGTAGGCGTTGAGGGCCTTCTCGTCGGCAAAGGCGGTGCCGTACAGGCGGGAGAGCATGGGATTCTTTTCGTCGCCGCGCCAGTAGGCGCCGGCAGCGGAAAGGATCTTGCTGGCCTTGGAGAAGCCGGTGTGCGGCACGTGGGGGCCGCGGCACAGGTCGGTGAAATCACCGCAGGTGTACAGGGAGACCGTGTCGCCCTCGATGCCTTCGATGATCTCCACCTTGAAGTTCTCGCCCATCTTGCTGAACTTCTCGATGGCGTCGGCCTTGCTCATGGTGGTGCGCACGAAGGGCAGGCGTTCGTTGACGATGCGCTGCATCTCGGCTTCGATGGCCGGGAAGTCTTCGCTGGAGAAGGGCTTTTCCACGTCGAAGTCGTAGTAGAAGCCGTTTTCCACAGCGGGACCGATGGTCACCTTGGCCGAGGGATAAAGCTTTTTCACCGCGGCGGCCATGACATGGGCCGTGGAGTGGCGGATCATGCTCAGGCCTTCGGGAGAATCGGCGTACACGGGAGTGATGTCGGTACACTGGGCGGGAACGGTGGCGGAAAGATCGCACAAAGTCTCCGTGCCCTCTGCGGTCACACGCGCAGCCACCACGGATTTGAATTTTTTGCCGCTCAGCGCTTTCTGCAGAACAGCGGCCACATCACCCTGTTCGGGGGCGTCCACCACCTGTCCTTCCACGCGGACATCCATGCTTATACTCCTTCAGGCGCCCTTGTCGGGCGTATGGTACAAAAAAAGGAATGGGGAGGCTGAAAAACCTCCCCATCTTCAAAAACCGTGCTGCTTTCGTGCAGCTATCTGGCGGGCACCGCCCCTGTCGCCACGGGCTCATGCCCTTATTATTTTATTTGGTAGGAACGAGCAGACTTGAACTGCTGACCCCTTCCGTGTCAAGGAAGTGCTCTAGCCACCTGAGCTACGCTCCTACTCCAAGAGGCGAAGTCTTATCTAGCGAAAACCACCCCCTGAGTCAACAACTTTTTTTAATTTTTTTTTATTTTTTATTTTCAACAGGTTGGAGCCTCATTTTTGCCTCTCTTTTTGCCCGTTTTTTCCGGTGGCCGTCAAAAATGGGCAAGACGCTCTGGAAGAAGGGAACAAAAAAAAGCGCATTTTTTTCGAAAAAAATGCGCTTTTTTTGCAACAGAGCCGAAAGTCGAGGCTGCTACAGCCCCTGTTCCGCACGCCAGGCGGCGAAACGTTCGCGCGCCCGGGCCGAGTAGAGGGCCTTGCGGTCCTTCTTCTTGGCTTTTTCGTCCAGCTCCGGCATGAGGCCGAAATGGGCGTTGGACGGCTGGAAGTGCTTCACCGGGGTGCGCAGATGGTTGAGCAGGGCACCCAGCGCGCATTCCAGCGGCGGCAGGGCCAGCTCCCTGCCCTGGGCGCGGGCGGCCAGCAGCATGCCCAGCCACATGCCGCAGGCGGCGGATTCCAGATAGCCTTCCACACCGGTGATCTGTCCGGCCAGGAAGACGCGGGGCCGCGCCTTGAGCGACAGGTCCTCGTTCAGGGCCACGGGCGCGTTCACATAGGTGTTGCGGTGCATGCTGCCGAAGCGGGCGAATTCCGCCTTTTCCAGACCGGGCACCATGCGGAACACGCGCGCCTGCTCGCCGTAGGTCAGCTTGGTCTGGCAGCCCACCAGATTGCAGGTCTCGCCGTTGAGGGTCTCGGCCCGCAGCTGCAGGATGGCCCAGGGGCGGCGGCCGGTACGCGGGTCCACGAAGCCCACGGGCTTCAGCGGGCCGAAGGTCAGGGTGCGCGGGCCGCGTTCGGCCAGGGCCTCCACCGGCATGCAGCCTTCGAAATGCTTTTCCTTCTCGAATTCCCGTGCGCCCACCTTTTGCGCTTCCAGCAGGGCATTATAGAAGGCTTCGTATTCTTCCTTGTTCATGGGGCAGTTGAGATAGTCGCCGCCCGTTTCGCCCTTTTCCTGCCCGTAGCGCGAGGCACGGAACACGATGTCCATATTCAGGGAATGCGTCCAGACGATGGGCGCGATGGCATCATAAAAATAGCAGTGGTCGCCGCCCACCACTTCGGCCAGCGAGGCGGAAAGATTCTCCGAAGCCATGGGCCCGGCCGCCAGCACCACGGTCTCGAAGCCGTCCAGCGCGGGATCGTCCAGGGACGTGATCTGCCGGTGCACCAGCGTGATGCCGGGCGTGGACATGACGCGCTGCGTCATGGCCGCCGAGAAGGCCTCGCGGTCCACGGCCAGGGCCTTGCCCGCAGGCACGCGGTGGGCGTCGGCCAGCTCCATGAAGTCGCTGCCCAGTTCGCGCATCTCGGCCTTGAGCAGGCCGATGCCGGAGGTCAGCTCGTCCGAGCGCAGGGAATTGGAACAGACCAGCTCCGCCAGCCCGTCATTGACATGGGCCGGGGAACGGAACTCCGGCTTCTGTTCGAACAGGGTCACTTGCAGACCGGCCCGCGCCAGACGCAGGGCACATTCGCAACCGGCCAGGCCGCCACCAATAACCGCATAGCTGTGTTCAGTCACGCCATCTCCTTTTGTTGGCCGCATCTTTGCCCAATCTGGGCCCGGAAGGCAAGGGGGCGCAGGAGCGGAGGCGGCGGAAGGGAAGAGGGCCCCGTTTTGTTATTGGAGGAAAGTGGGCCGTCCGGGGGAAGGGATGCCTTTTAGAAAAGGCTCCCCTTCCCCCGTGCCCCCATCCCCGCGAAAACTTTTGTTCTGGTCAGTGCAAGGGAATTTGCGGGCGGTGAGCCTCCCGAGCGCGACGGTCCCCGGAGGAGCTGCTGCTCCCGTTCGTCGACCATACCCGGGCATCCCGGAGCGCATGGGGGCCCTCGCGTGGCTCCATTGCCGGTCGTGATGCGGATGAGGTCTTGATATTGGCGGGGATTGTGCTGCGGGCTTGGGTATTGCCGGAGGGGGAGGGCGTTTTGTGGAATCTGTCGTTGGGGCAGGGGCCTCAGCTCATGAGGGGTTTGTCTGCAGGAGGCGGGCGGGGCAGCGCCACGCTGTTTTACTAGAGGAGATGAGAGGGGGAGACGGGGCTCGATGCGCGGAGGACGGGCCGCCGTATCCGGACGGGAAGGGAAGGCACGTTTGCTGGTGGCCTGTACTCTTCTCTTGCAGGGGTGGAGGGGTGTATGCCGGGCAAGGGAATGTCCGGAGGGATTGAAAAAAATTTTTTGCAGATGTCCCGGCTGGGAACTTGCTGGCAATGTTTCCTGAAAATCCCCGCAACTGGCCTGTACGCTCGCTGGTGGAGGAAAAGGAAGATCACTGCGTGGAGCTGGCTGCCGGGCCGGCGGGGACCTGTCCATGAGCACGGGCACAAAGCGGCGGTCCTGTGGCCGTATCCTGCGGGCCCGCAAGGCTTTGGGCCTCTTGCCCGCTGTCCGCATGTGCGCTACATCTCACGCCATGAGCAATTTTTCCGTACCCACCTGCCCCGTGCGCCTCGCTTTCGTGCGCGAAGGGGCCCGTTCCCTGTACGCCGGTCAGCTTGAACCGGCCACGGCCTTCTCGGCCGGTATCGACCTGCGCGCCTGTCTGGACGAGGACTGTGTGCGCATCCCTGCCGGAGGCCGCTTTTGCGTGCCTGCGGGCATCAGCGTGCAGCCTTGCGAGGCCGGTTTCGCGGGTTTCCTCTATTCCCGCAGCGGCCTTGGTGCGCGTGAGGGCCTGACCGTGGCCCAGGGAGTGGGGGTCATCGACCCCGACTATACGGGCGAGATCCTCGTCATGCTGCTCAACACCTCGGGCGAGGAGCGCATCCTCAAGCGTGGGGAGCGCATGGCCCAGCTTGTTTTCCAGCCCTTTGTCCGCCCTGTCTGGCAGGAGGTGGAGAGCCTTTCTGCCACGGAGCGCGGTGCGGGCGGCTTCGGACATACGGGGCGCTAGTCTCCGCCAGGGGATGCCGCCGGCCGGGGCCGTGCGTTGCCGCGTGTGCCGCGGGCATATCCGCCGTCGGGCCGGGACGTCTGTTTTCCCGGCAGGTCTCCCGTTTTTTCCAAAGCCATTTCTGTTTCACGATTGCCGGGGCGCGTGCCCCGTGGGATGGCGCAAGGCCTCCCAGCAAAGGAGTTGACCATGTCCGACACATTTTCCGCCGTCAAAGCCCAGGAAGAAGCACTGCTTTGCCGTTCCTACAGCCGATATCCCGTGGCTGTGGTCCGAGGCAAGGGCTCGCGGTTGTGGGACGTGGACGGTAAGGAATATGTGGACCTGCTGGCCGGCATCGCGGTGACCGCCCTGGGCCACTGCAACGACGAGGTCTGTGCCGCCCTGGAAGCCCAGGCCCACAAGCTCTGGCACGTCAGCAACCTTTTCTATCAGGAAGAACAGCTGGAACTGGCCCGCCTGCTGCTGAGCACCAGCCATCACGGCAAGGCCTTCTTCTGCAATTCCGGCGCCGAGGCCAACGAGGCCTGCATCAAGCTGGCCCGCCGCTACATGCGCAAGGTCAAGCAGCGCGACGCCTACGAGATCATCACCCTGGGCGGCTGCTTCCACGGCCGCACGTTCGGCGCGCTGGCCGCCACGGGCCGCGAGAGCCTGAGCGACGGTTTCACGCCGCTGCCCGAAGGCTTCAAGCAGGTGCCCGCCAATGACCTGGCCGCGCTGGAAGCCGCCATCACGCCCGCCACGGCGGCGGTGCTGGTGGAAGTGGTGCAGGGCGAAGGCGGCATCGTGCCCCTGCCGGGCGATTACCTGCGCGGTGTGGAAGACTTGTGCCGCAAGCACGACATCCTCTTCATCTGTGACGAAGTGCAGGCCGGTCTGTGCCGCACCGGTACCTTCTGGGCCTTCCAGCAGCACGGCCTGACCCCGGACGCCATCAGCATGGCCAAGTCCCTGGCCAACGGCCTGCCCATGGGCGCCATGCTGGCCACCGACGAGATGGCCAAGGGCTTCGAGGCCGGCAGCCACGCCACCACCTTTGGCGGCGGCGCGCTGGCCTCCGGTGTGGCGGCCAAGTGCGTGGAGATCATGCTCCGCGACAAGCTGGCCGACCGTGCCGCCGAGCTGGGCAAACATGTGATGGATCGCGTCCGTGCCATCCAGGACAAGCTGCCCGGTACCGTGCGTGAAGTGCGCGGCCTGGGCCTGATGATCGGCATCGAGCTGGCTGTGGATGCCGCCGCCGTGTGGCGGGAACTCATCGCCCGCGGCTTCATCTGCAACCTGAGCCACGGCGTGACCCTGCGCCTGCTGCCTGCCCTGACCATCGACAAGGCCGACCTCGACGCCTTCATCGATACGCTGGAAGACATCCTGCGCACGGCGAAGTAAGGCGGCGTTTCCCGGTACATATCCAGGCTCCCGTGCCGCTCCCCGGTGCGGGAGCCTCTTT
>NZ_JBNPNC010000028.1:0-34412 GCF_050314315.1 Desulfovibrio sp. SGI.102
GGGTCCCCCGCCCCTCAAAAAATCATATCCTACATCCCCCGCTGCATGGCGGCGCGTACGGCCTGCACCTTGGCGGCGATGTCGGGGGCGCCCACCAGTTCGGAGACCAGGGCGCAGCAGCGGGCCCCGTGACGGGCCACATCCGTGATGTTGTGTTCCTTGATGCCGCCGATGGCCACGAAGGGGATGCTGATGTTGGCGGCCACCCAGTCCAGATAATCGAAGCCCACCGGGGCCACCACGTCCTCCTTGGTCTTGGTGGCGAAGATGGGCCCCACGCCGATGTAGTCGGCGCCCACGGCCACGGCGGCCCTGGCCTGTTCCGGGCTGTGGGTGGACAGGCCGATGCACATCTTGGGGCCCACCAGCTGGCGCACCGCAGGCAGGGGGAAGTCCTCCTGTCCGATATGCACGCCGTCGGCTTCGGCCAGGATGGCAAGGTCCACATGGTCGTCCACGATGAAGCAGGCCCCGGCCTCGCGGGTCAGGCGGCGCATCAGACGGCATTCTTCCAGCATCTCACCGGATTTCATGTGCTTTTCACGGTACTGGATGATCTTGACCCCGGCCCCCAGCAGGGCGGAGACCACGGTCTCCAGCGTGCGGCCGCAGGAAAGGCGGGCATCGGTCAGGGCATAGATGTCGGTCTGGCCCGGCAGGATCACAGGCATGGTCAACTCCTCGCTCCCCGGGGGAGCAGCTTTCGTTATTTTCGGCGCGCCAGCCACAGGCGGCGCAGGCAACTCTTGAACAGGCGCCAGGGCCGGAACGAGGTGTGCATCAGCTCGTCCGGCAGGATGAAGCCCGTACAGTCGAAATCTTCGGGCCGGGCCAGCACATAGTCGGGCTGCCAGCCCGCACGGCGGCATCCCGGCGCTTCCCGCCGTTCCAGGGCCGCGCCCAGGGGCGTGCCGGCCAGAGGCAGGCCCAGCACCGCGCACAGGGCCTCGTCCAGGGCCACGGCCGAAGGGCTGGCCCCCAGCAGGCCCAGAGGGAAGGGCTGTCCCTTGCTGGGGCCCGTCACATGCATGGCGGTCAGGCCGTCGGCCACGGCGGCCACCGGCGGCAGACCGGCCCAGAGGGCGGCGATGCAGTCGGCGAAAAAGTCGGGCTCCTGTCCCTGCCGCGTATGGATGAGGGCCTTGCGCAGGCCGCAGACGCAGCCGAACAGGTTCTTGACCGCCAGGGTCAGGCGCATCTGGGAATGGGCCTTGACCCGGGGCAGGGAAAAGATGACGTCGCTTTCCAGCGCCACCCGGGCCACCCCGAAGGAAACGGGCCCGCCCCGGCGCAGGGGCAGCTCCAGCGGACGGGGATCGGCCAGGGACTCCACCCGCAGGCCCAGCGGCCGCAGGGCCTCTTCCACGCCTGTCTGCCGGGCCACGGCCGTGGCCGTACCGAAACCGGGCGAATCCCCCACCCGCACGCGGGCCCCCTGGTCCAGCAGCCAGCGGCAGACGGCGGCCACCACCACGGGGCTGGTGCAGGCCAGGGGCGTGGCCGTCAGCAGATTGGGTTTGACCAGCACATGGGCCGAACGCAGGGAAAAGGACGAGGCCAGACCCGCGCGGTCGAGAAGAAGGGGCAGGGCCTGTGCCACGGCCCCGCTGTCGGCGGGGGAAAAGCGTTGCAGGGCAACAGCGACCTTGAGAGCAGAGGCCGGGACATCCTGACGGAGGAAAGAAGAGAGGCTCTGGGACATGAGCTCACTATGCCGGGCACGGAAGGGCTTGTAAAGCCGGGCCATCCGTCTGCTCCCGGGGGGAGCCGCATGTTTACAGGAAGACCTCTTTTCAATCAGCACATCTTGCGCTATTGCTGGCTTTTCAATGTCATGATGCCCCTGTCCCTTTCCGGCAGGGGCCTTTCCCTGAGGTGGACCATGTATCGCTGCCTGTTCCGTTCCCTGCCCGTTCTCATGCTGCTGACCGTCCTCAGCCTCGTGCCGGCCCTTTCCGGAGACGCCTGCCGGGAGATGACCTCCCTCGTCGGCCCGACTTGTGCCCTGGCCGACGAAGCGCCCCAGAAAAACGACGACAAGGCCGACGCCAAAAAGGACGACAAGGCCCAGGACAAAAAAGCCGCTTCCAGCGCCCCTGCCGAAGCCGATGCGGCTCCCACGGTGGACCCGCTGGAGAACATCTGGGCCGGCCAGAAGGACATGCTGGACGACATCAACAGCAGTACGCGCGGCCTGGTGCGTGACATCAACAAGCAGGCGGAGACCATGTCCAAGCAGGCGCGGCCCATCGTCGAGGAAGCCCGCCGCCTGCTCCTGCTCATCAACACGTTCAAGAACTGGCCCAACCCGCTGGAGGCCCTGGACCGCCGCATCTCCTTCACCGTGCAGCAGATGCAGCAGGTCATCGACCCCGTGCTGCTGGCCCGCAACAGCGTCAACTCCCTGCTGGAGCGCGTCAACCATCTGGCCGAGAGCCTGCCCGAGACCAAGGATCTGCCGTCCAACGCCGAGATCCGCGACTACTCGCGCCAGGTCACCAAGGCCCAGAAAAGCCTGACCGACGTCATCAAGCGCTATGATTCCGTGCTGTCGCCCACCCAGGACATGATGGCCGATCTGAAGAAGGCACAGAAAGACATCGCCACCATGCTGCCCCAGCTGTGGCGGGACTACTATCTGCAAGGCCCGGTGCCCTATCTCAGCCTCGAGACCTGGGAGACCGTGCCCAAACGCCTGCAATATGTCTGGCAGGGCATCCAGCTGCGCCTGCCCGTGGAGATCCCCGTCAGCGCCGACGGCTGGCATACGGCCGGCCTGCGCTTCGCCCTTTGCCTTTTGCTGGTGCTGTTCACCGGCATGGTGCTCTACCGTCGCTGGCGCCATTCCGGGACCCACGGCGAGGTGGGCCGCCACATGTTCCATGTGAGCCTGCCCTGGATCGGCCTGGGCCTGTCCCTGCTGGCTTCGTCGCTGTCCGCCCACGGGGATGTGTTCCGCTGCTTCCTGGCCCTGGGCAACCTGAGCATCATCATCGGCGAAGTTTTCCTGGCCTGGGACCTGCGCCGCTTGCAGCACCCGGACAAGGCCGCCGTCAGCAACCCCCTGTGGCAGCTCATCCCGCTGACGCTCTTTTCCTACATCCTGATCTACCTGCCCCTGCCGCCGGTGGTGACCCTCATCGCCTGGGTGGTGCTCATGCTCCTGCACCGTCTGTGGCGCGCCAAGAGCCACAGCCTGGAGGCCAGCACCCAGCTCGAGTCCACCCTCCTGTCAGGCAGCGCCATCATCTTCTGGGTGACCCTGGTGCTGGCCATCATGGGCCTGCACATTTTCAGCATGGGCCTGTACCTGTTCTACGTTTCCTGCTCGCTGGCCCTGCAGATCAGCGTGGCCAGCATGTCGGCCATCAACCGCTACAATGACCAGCTGCCCGACGAGGGCGGCTCGGCGGCCTTCTCCAGCCTTATGCTGGCCCTGGCCGCGCCGGTCATCCTGCTGCTGGCCATCGGCGGCATGTCCCTGTGGGTCTGCACCCTGCCCGGCGGCCTTTCCCTGTTGCAGGACTTCGTGCTCCAGGGCGTCAACGTGGGCGAGACGCGCTTCAACATGGTGCAGGTGCTGCTCATCATCAGCGTCTTCTTCCTGACCCGCACCGCCGTGCGCATGGGCACGCTCTTCCTTTCGCGCATGCCCAGCCGCGGTCTGCGTATCGACCCCACGCTCATCCAGCCCCTGCAGACGGCCTTCACCTACGCCCTGTGGGCGTTCTTCGGCCTGTTCACCCTGCGCTCGCTGGGCATGGAACTGAGCAACTTGGCCATGGTCGCCGGTGGTCTGTCCGTCGGTATCGGTTTCGGCATGCAGACCATCATCAACAACTTCCTCTCCGGCCTGATCCTCATTTTCAGCCGCACCATGCAGGTGGGCGACGTGGTGGAAGTGGGCACCACCACGGGCCGCGTGCGCAAGATCAGCGTGCGCGCCACCATCGTGGAGACCTACGACAACGCCGTCATCTACGTGCCCAACTCCGAATTCGTGTCCACGCGCCTCATCAACTGGACGCGCAACAGCCGTACGGTGCGCCGTGACGTGGTGGTGGGCGTGGCCTACGGCAGCGACACCACCCTGGTCATGAAGCTGCTGGCCTCCGTGGCCAACGGCCACAGCGACATCCTCAAGTACCCCGCGCCGGTGGTGCTGTTCTCCAACTTCGGCGCCAGCACTCTGGACTTCACCCTGCGCTTCTGGGTGCGGGACTACGATGTCAGCGTCAAGACGGCCTCGGAGCTGCTGTTCGAGATCGACCAGCTGTTCCGCAAGAACAATATCGAGATCGCTTTCCCGCAGATGGACGTGCACATCAAGGACATGCCGCCCCGTGCCCGGAGCCCGCGTGACATGGCCACGCGCCCCACGGCGGCCCTGCCCGACTCTCCCGCCGACCGTCGCGCCCCGCACGGCAGCGCCCGGCCCCAGCGTCCCCTGCGCAACCGCAAGCCCCGTCCCGGCGGCAAGCTGGCGTCGCGGCCCCGGCCTGCGGCCGATGACGACACGCCCACCGACGAGGACCGTCAGCTGACGGCCTGACCCGTGCGCCCATGACGGGCCCGAACCCCGTCCAACCCCCAGGAGGGAACCATGATCCGCCGCAAGGAAGACCACATCCGCTTCGACAAACAGATTGCCGGAGGCCCGGGCCTGGCCCACGCCACCCAGCTCCTCAACGAAGGCGAGTTCTACGACAAGGGGCGCCTGTTCAACATCGTGCGCCTGGGGCCCGGCGACGCCGTGGGCCGTCACCAGCATGTGGGCGACATGGAGGTCTACCACATCCTCAAGGGCCAGTGCCGCTATGACGACAACGGCACCGAGGTCATGCTCCATGCCGGGGACACGGCCGTCTGTCCCGACGGCGAATGGCATGCCGTCTACAACGACGGCCCCGACGACATGGAGATGGTCTGCCTAATCCTGTTCAAGTAGGACAGCGGGAAAGCCCCTGTCCGCTCCCAGACAAAAAAAGCCACCCGCAAGGGTGGCTTTTCCATACCGTTTACCTGAAAGATACCGCCGCTGTCTGCCCGGTGGCCATCCCGGACGCACGCTGTCCCATCGTCATGATGGCGGGGCCGGAGCCCGGGACCATCCCCGTCTGTCAGTGCTCACCGGTACATATCAAGGAGCCCCATGTTTCAATCCACAGTCGCCCCGTCCGCCGACTGACTCCGCAGCCGACGGATAGGGGTCGTGCGGATTGCCCCTCCCTAAAGGGAGAGGTTACGGAAAAGGATTTCATCGGCTCCGCCGTCTTGTCAACCACTCTTTTCCCCCTGAAGGGGGAGGTTTCAAACCACAAAGGAATTTTTGATGAAAAATACAGGCTGTTCCCTGCTGCTGGCCCTGCTCCTGTGCGGCTGTGCCGCGTCACCAGCTGTCGTCCCCTTCCATTATGACAACGGCCCCGACTATGTCCGCGAAGGCCTGTACCGCATCGTGGATGACCGGGGCCGCATGGGTTATGCGGACGAGAGCGGTCGGGTGGTGATAGCGCCCCGTTTCACCTTTGCCCTCCCCTTCGAAGGCGGCAAGGCGAAAGTCACGGACACGGGACAACGCAAGGAGGTCCCGGGCTCCGGCGGCGAGCACTGGTACTGGGAAAGCGATGCCTGGTACTTCATCGACACAATGGGCCGAAAGACGGACGATCCCCAGGCGCGCGACGCCACCCCACTGCCGTAAAGACAGGTACTAGCCCTTTGCCGCCAGCGGGCCCTTTTACCGGCAGGCCCCGTCCCTGCGCGCATCACCGGACCTGCCTGTGCCCGTCGTTCAGTCGGGACTGTGCCCCTGTTCCTGCCGGCAGACGCGGGCCAGATCATGCCGCGCCCGTCCGCGACAGCACGGTAACGGCCGCACGCACGGGCCCGTCAGCCGAAAAGGACAAAGGGCACGCCCATGGGGCGCAAAAGCCGTACGGCGGAGCTCAGTCCCTGCCCGTCCCGTCCGTCTTCCCCGCAGGGCTTTCCGGCAGCAGACGGGTCTCCAGACTGGCATCCACCGGCACCTCGCGGCTGTAGAGGATCTTGTCCATGCGCACGGTGCCTGTGCCCGCGCCGCGCATGCTGCGGATGTGGCGCACCTCGGCGTAGAGGATGCGCGCCCGGGCCGCGTCCTTCTGCCAGCTCTTGCAGGCCGCCAGCGCCCCGGCCTGATCCAGGGTGCGCTCCGGCACTTCCTGTCCGGCATGGGCCCGGCGGATGATGACGTGCGAGCCGGGGCCGCCGTCGGTATGCAGCCAGATGTCGTGGGCCGCGGCCAGCTTGCGGGCCGCGATGTTGCCCTTGGCGTCACGGCCGCGCAGCAGGGCAAAGCCGTCGTCACTGACGAAGAGCTGCACGTTGCGCGGCAGGGCCGCACCGCGCAGGGCCCCCAGCGCCACCGTATTCCTGTCGGGCTTCCCGGCCTCTCCGGCGGCGTGCCCGATACCGCCCAGCAGGGCTTCCTGCCGGGCCGCCTGCACGGTGGCCAGTTCGGCCCGCAGCACCGCACGCCGTTCCGCCAGATGTTCAAGGCCACGCTGGCCGCGCCGGGCCGTATGGAACAGGCGTTCCATATTGTCCCGCACGCTGCGCCGCATATCCAGCTTCACGGTCTTGCGCGGCGTGTCCCCGTCGCCTTCCTCCGGCGGCGGCAGCACCAGCTCCGGTGCGCGGAAATCCGCAGGCCAGCGCCACAGCCAGGCCTGTAACAGCAGGCCGTCCTCACGAGCGGCGCACATGCCCAGCAGGCGCTGCTCTTCTTCGTCCAGTTTGGCCAGCAGCTGTTCCAGCTTGCGCAGACGGCGCGACAGGGGCAGGGCAGCGGCACCGGCGGCGTCGCGTGCGGCCTTTTCCAGCACCAGCTTCTGCCCGGCCTTCTCCACCAGGCCGAGGATGTCTTCCCCCTGTTCCTCATGCCAGCCCTGGGCCAGGGCATCCGGCAGGGGCCAGGCCGCGATGCGGCAGGAGGGCCGCTCGCTCCCGGCCTTCTCCTCCGCCTCTCCATCCGGCGGCGTATAGTAGAACACGTCCCCGCCGCCCAGGCGCAGGTCTTCCAGCAGGGCCTGCCGGTCCAGCTCGTCATACAGGGGCAGGGCACGGCGCAGGGCCGGGGTCAGTACCGGCCAGTCCCGCCAGTGCGCCAGGGCCTCTTCCAGCTCTCCGGGCTCCGGCCAGCGCAGGGACTCTTCCTGCGGGCTGCGGCTCACGGGCAAGAAGCGCACCGAGGCCCCTTCGCGCAAGTCCAGCAGCAGCCAGGTGGCCAGGGGCTCCCGCTCCGCGGCCTCGCCGCTCTCCGGCGTCATGTCCGCCATGTCCGGCTGCGCCCCGCTCTCAGGGGAAAGGCCGTCCTCCTCGCCTTCCGCCGGGCTCCAGAGCACCATCTGGCGGCGCAGGGCCTCTTCGGCCGCGGCCTCCCCGCCCACCAGCAGCCAGAGCCGGCGGCGGCTGAAGCAGCAGACCGTGGCCAGGATACGGTGCCCGGCCAGATATTTGCGCAGGCGCATGACCGGGGCCGAGGGGGCCCGTCCGGCGGCCAGACGGCTGCGGGAAAGGAAGAGGAAGGGTTCCTTGCGTGCGGCGCGCAGGCACAGCTGGCACTTGCGGCTGCCACCTGTCTGGCCGTAGCTCTGGCCGCGCGCGGCCAGGTTGATGTTGAAAGCCAGCAGGCCAGGGGCCGGTTCCTGCACCTTTTCCAGCCAGCCGCCGATGATGCGCGGGGCGAGCTCCTCGCAAAAACGGGAAAAAAGATGGGCGTCCATAGATATTGCCGGGGATGTCCTTACCGGCGCGAAGCCGGAGCAAAAAACAGAAAAACGGGCCGGAGCCCGTTTTTTTGTGAAAAGGTCAAAGGATGCCGCGCTCCGGCGGCACAGGTCAAGGATGCGCGCTAGTCGCCGCGCAGATGTTCGTCCTCTTCCTGCTTGGCCTTGCAGTTGATGCACAGACGGGTGACAGGACGGGCCTTGAGACGGGGGATGGCGATCTCTTCGCCGCATTCGTCGCAAATACCGTAGGTGCCGTCGTCGATGCGCTGCAACGCGGACTGGATCTTACGGATCAGGCGGCGTTCGCGGTCACGGATGCGCAGGGTGAAGGCGCGGTCGGATTCAGCGGTAGCCCGGTCAGCAGGGTCGGCAAAGACTTCGTTGCTGTCCGTGAGCTCTTCGATGGTGGAGTCGCCCTTCTGCTTGGCTTCCTCCAGCATGCTGGTGAGGAGCTTGCGGAAATACTCTATATCCTTCTGGTCCATATAAGCCTCCCAAAACTGGCCCTGTAGGCACGATTTTGGCATTGTTGCCCCATAATGAGGAATCGCTCCTCATTACCCGGAAAACGTCATCTTGTAAAGCGGTACGCGCCTATTCCCCCGCCTCCTCCTGCGGCGGGATGCCGTGCAGGCGTGCTTTCTGCTCGGCACGCAGTTCTTCGCGGGCCGGCACCCAGGCCGGTTCCTGCCAGATGCCCTCACGCGAGGGCAGCACCTCGCCCTGCCAGCCGCCGCCCAGCCAGCTGGCCCGCACGCCCACGGGGGCCCCCAGGCGCACGGCCTTGCCGGAGTAGGAGGCCATCAGGGCCGCCGCCGCACGCAGCACCTCTTCCGGCCATGTACGGCCCCCGCAGGCCACGGCCAGCGGACCGGGGATGTCGGCCAGATGGATCTTGGCATCGTCCTTGCCCAGTACCGTGTGCAGGGCCTGGTTGTCGGCACTGGTGCGGCCGATGGCCAGCCAGTAGTCCCGGCCGTCCTGCTGCGCCCAGAACTGCCGCCCCAGATTGGAGAGTTTGAAGGCCCGCGTATCAGGCTCGGGCCAGCGGGAGAGCACGGGCCAGTAGCGGCGGGCGTTCTCCTTGTCCGCCAGACGGCAACCGCCGCCGGGCGTGGGGATCTCGGGCAGCTGGTACTTTTTGGCCAGTTCCAGCTGGTCCTTGCGGCCGCGCCCGCTGATGCCCAGCAGACGGGAACGGTCCACGAAGCCCTCCTCCTCGGCGGGTGTGGGCGCCAGATGCAGGGCGCTCAGAGGACGCAGCAGGATGTCCTGCACCCCGGCATCGCGGCGGATGGCGTTGAGCACGTCCCGGCGCTGCGACATGGGACGCTGCCCCATGACCTCGCCCGTGGCCAGCAGGCGCGCGCCGATGCTCTCCATGTAAAGGCGGGCATGGCGCAGGAGCAGGATCTTGCAGTCCACGCAGGGGTTCATGACCTTGCCGAAGCCGTGGGCCGGGCGGGCACGCAGCATGGCGCAAAAATCGTCGCTCACGTCCAGGGTGCGGATGTCCAGCCCGTAGAGGTTGCTCCAGCGCTCCACGGCGCCGGGATCACCGAAGAAGGGGGAATGGCAGTGCAGGCAGCAGACCCGCAGGCCCTGTTCCTCCAGGACCTTGGCCGCCAGGATGCTGTCCAGGCCGCCGGAAAAAAGCACGACCACATCCACCGGCCGCTGGTCAGCATTGACCATGCCGGGCGCGGCGGGGGTCTGGAAATCGGAGGGAGTGTTCATCATGGCCCGCCTTCTACGCGAAAGCGGGGGCAGGAGGCAAGAGCCCGGCCCGGATTTTCACAGCTTTTGGATAGGTTTTTTTCGTCCTGCCGCCTCTGCGGGCCCCGTGCAGGGATGGGGAAGCTCTTGAGGAGCCGCATCCCCTGCCGCGGCACCCCTTTCCCGGCGAATGGGCCTGCCGTTTGACGGCGCAGACCGAAGGCGCCGTCCGTCCGCTCCGGCGCGCCTGCACGGCATCGGGGACCTGGAGCGGGATACGGTGCAGGGAGCCGGAGCAGCGCGCCCCTGTCCTGCCGCCGCACAGCCGGCCCTTCTCCCCTTGACAATTATTGAGATTTATTCCTGAATAACGCAGTTTTTGTGCGCGCCCGCACAGCCGTCCCCCTGCCCGGGGCGTATCCTGTGATGCCCGGCATGCGCAGGGGCCCGTGCCGTGACGAAGACGGCATCCCCGCAGCCCGCAAGGGCCCGTCCCGGGAGGCCTGCCGCCTTCCTTGCCTTGCCGTGCGCGCTTTGCTATACTGCGTTGCTTAAATTTCCTACAGGGAGCGTCTCTATGGCCAAAAAACCGGCCCTTTCTCCTGAAGAAGCCCGCGCCGAAGCCCTGGGCACCGCACTTGCCACCATCGAACGCAAGTACGGCAAAGGCGCGGTCATGAAGCTTTCCGACGAAGCCCATGTCAATATCCCCGTCATCCCCACGGGTTCCATCGGTCTCGACCTAGCCCTGGGCGTGGGCGGTATCCCGCGCGGCCGTATCACGGAGATCTTCGGCCCCGAATCTTCGGGCAAGACCACCCTTACCCTGCACATCATCGCCGAATGCCAGAAAATGGGCGGCACCTGTGCCTTCGTGGACGCCGAACACGCCCTGGACGTGAACTACGCCCGGCGCCTGGGCGTCAACACCGACGAGCTGCTCATCTCCCAGCCCGACTACGGTGAGCAGGCCCTGGACATCGCCGACATGCTGGTGCGTTCCGGCGCCGTGGACCTGGTGGTGGTGGACTCCGTGGCCGCCCTCATCCCGCAGGCCGAACTGGAAGGCGACATGGGCGAGAGCCAGGTGGGCGGTCATGCTCGCCTCATGTCCCACGCCATGCGCCGCCTTACCGGCACCATCCACAAGTCGCGCACGTCCGTGATCTTCATCAACCAGATCCGCATGAAGATCGGCGTCACCGGCTACGGCAGCCCCGAGACCACCACCGGCGGTAACGCCCTCAAGTTCTACTCCTCGGTGCGCATGGACATCCGCCGCATCCAGACCCTCAAGGACAAGGAAGAGTCCTTCGGTTCCCGCACCCGCGTGAAGGTGGTCAAGAACAAGGTGGCCCCGCCGTTCCGCAGCGCCACCTTCGACATCCTCTACGGTCAGGGCATCTCCCGCTCGGGCGAGCTCATCGACCTGGGCCTGGAAGCCAAGATCATCGAGCAGAGCGGCTCGTGGTTCGCTTTCGGCTCCGAAAAGCTGGGCCAGGGCCGCGAAAAGGTCCGTGCCCTGCTGGACGAGGACCCGGAACTGCGCCGCCAGATCGAAGCCAAGGTCACGGAGTTCCTGGGCATGCATCCGCAGGAGTTCATCCCCAGCGAAGAGGATCTGGACGACGGCAGCGCCGCCATGTCCGATCTGGACTAGTTTTTTGTGTGCAACGCGGCCCTGCGGGGCCGCCCGTTTTTTTATCGCCCTTCCGGGCAGCAACATGGAGCCCCTATGCTCACCGCCAAAGAGATTCGTCGCCGTTATCTGGAATTCTTCGCCCGCAACGGGCATGACATCCTGCCCTCCGGGCCCCTGATCCCGCCCAACGACCCCACCCTGCTCTTCACCAACGCGGGCATGGTGCAGTTCAAGAAGTTCTTCCTGGGCGAAGAAGTGCGCGACGTGCCGCGCGTGACCACCTCGCAGAAGTGCCTGCGCGTGTCCGGCAAGCACAACGACCTCGAAAACGTGGGTCGCACCGCGCGCCACCACACCTTCTTCGAGATGCTGGGCAACTTCTCCTTTGGCGATTACTTCAAGCGCGAGGCCATCACCTGGGCCTGGAAGTTCGTGACCGAAGAACTGGAACTGCCCAAGGAGCGCCTGTGGGTGACCGTCTTCCGCGAGGACGACGAAGCCGCCGCCATCTGGCAGGAAGTGGCCGGTCTGCCCGCCGAGCGCATCGTGCGCATGGGCGAGAAGGACAACTTCTGGACCATGGGCGATACCGGCCCCTGCGGCCCCTGTTCCGAGATCTACATCGACCAGGGCGAAGACATGGCCTGCGGCCCGGATTGCGGCATCGGCAAGTGCGACTGCGACCGCTTCCTGGAGATCTGGAACCTGGTCTTCACCCAGTTTGACCAGCACGCCGACGGCACCCGTGACCGTCTGGCCCGTCCCAACATCGATACCGGCATGGGCCTGGAACGCATCGCCGCCGTCTGCCAGGGCAAGCGCTCCAACTTCGACTGCGACCTGTTCCAGGACATCATCCAGTACGCCGCCGAGCTGGCCGGCGTGAAGTACAGCTTCAGCGCGCCCGACACCAATGACGTGGACACGGCCCTGCGCGTCATCTCCGACCACGCCCGCGCCGCCGCCTTCCTCATCGCCGACGGCACCCTGCCCTCCAACGAGAGCCGCGGCTACGTGCTGCGCCGCCTCATCCGCCGCGCCCTGCGCTTCGCCACGCTCATGGGCGTACACGAGCCCTTCCTGTACAAGGTGGCCCGCAAGGTCACCGAGATCATGGGCGAGGACTACCCCGAACTGACCGAACACGCTGATTTCATCGCCCGCGCCGTGTATGAGGAAGAACAGCGCTTCTCCCTCACCCTGGGCAAGGGCCTGGCCCTGCTGGAAGACCAGCTGGCCGAACTGGAAAAGGCCGGCGACAAGGTCATCCCCGGCGAGTTCTGCTTCAAGCTGTCCGACACCTACGGCTTCCCGCTGGACATCATCACCGACGTGTCCGAAAAGCGCGGCTTCAGCGTGGACGTGGCCGGCTTCGAGGCCCACATGGCCGAACAGCGCCGCCGCGCCCGCGAGAGCCAGAAAAAGTCCGGCCTGCTGGGCCAGGACGGCAGCGGCTCCTCGCTGTTCCAGCAGCTGGCCGACGACGGCCTGCAGAGCGTCTTCACCGGCTACAGCGGCCTGAACGGCCAGGGCCGCATCGTGGCCCTGCTGGACGAGAGCGGCCTGAGCGTGGAAGAACTGCCCGCCGGGCAGAAGGGCTATGTGGTCACCAACCAGACCCCCTTCTACGGCGAGTCCGGCGGCCAGGCCGGTGATACCGGCCGCATGGAAGGCCCCGACGGCGCCGCCCGCGTGCTGGATACCCAGAAGCCCGCGCCCACCCTTATCGTCCACAACATCGAAGTGGAACAGGGCCTGCTGCGCATCGACCAGGAAGTGGCCCTGAGCGTGGAAGAAGACGCCCGCATGGCCACGGCCCGCAACCACAGCTGCACCCACCTGCTGCACGCCGCCCTGCGCTCCGTGCTGGGCACCCACGTGAAGCAGGCCGGTTCGCTGGTCAACAGCCAGCGCCTGCGCTTCGACTTCTCCCACATCGCGGCCCTGACCCCCGAGGAGCTGGCCGCCGTGGAACGTCAGGTCAACCGCGCCATCATGGCCGACTACCCTGTCTGCACCAAGGAAATGAAGCATGACGAGGCCGTGGCCAGCGGCGCCATGGCCCTGTTCAACGAAAAATACGGCGACACCGTGCGCGTGGTCAGCATGGGCGACGACGCCCATACCGAATCCGTGGAACTGTGCGGCGGCACCCACCTGAGCCACACCGGCCAGGCGGGCAGCTTCCTCATCGTGTCCGAGAGCGGCGTGGCCGCCGGCGTGCGCCGCATCGAGGCCGTCACCGGCTGGAACGCCTATGACCTGGCCGTGGCCCAGCGTGCCGAACTGCACGACCTTTCGGCCCTGCTCAAGGCCAAGCCCGGCCAGCTGGCCGAACGCGTGCAGGCCCTGCACAGCGATGTGAAGAAGCTGCGCAAGGCCTCCGAAAAGGCGGCCGCCAGCCCGGCCACCGGCGCCGACCTGGTGCAGAAGGCCACCGAGGTCAACGGCGTGAAGCTGCTCACCGCCAAGCTGGACGGCGTGCCGGTCAAGGCCCTGCGCGACATCATGGACGACGTGCGCTCCCGCATCCCCTCCGGCGTGGCCTGCCTGGCCACGGTGGAAGGCGAGAAGGTGGGCCTGCTGCTCTACGTCTCCAAGGATCTGCACGGCCGCTTCACCGCGCCCGCCCTCATCAAGGACGTGGCCGCGCCCTGCGGCGGCTCCGGCGGCGGTCGTCCCGACCTGGCCCAGGCCGGCGGCACCAAGGCCGACGGCGTGGAAGCCGCGTTCGACGTGCTGCGCGCCAAGATCGCCGGCTAACTTCGTGACTGCCGGGGAGGGGCCGCCGCATCGGCGCCCCTCCCCGTTCCGGCCCCGCAGCCACCGTTTTTCCCTCTGCTTCCGGCAGGCCCCGCGGCCTTCCGGGCAGACAGGCACCATGACGGCGGGATGATCCTGTCCCGTCCCCAGACACTCAGGCCGGGCGTTCCTCCGGGCTTCCCCGCGCCATACCCCCCGCCCCGTGTCCGCTATCCCGGCGGGGCACAAACGGCGACTCGCTGTAAAGGATCGTACGATGATCGGTATTTCCAAATTGTATTGCGGTCAGGTGGAGCCCTCCGACGCCCTGCGTTACGGCCGTGAATCCGGCAACCTGCCCTCGCACCTGCTCCAGTTCTCCAAGGACAAGAAGCCCGTGGTGGTCTGGAACATGACCAAGCGCTGCAACCTGAAGTGCGTGCACTGCTACGCCCAGGCCGTGCCCGTGGACGGCGCCGACGACATCAGCACCGAACAGGCCAAGACCATGATCGACGACCTGGCCGCCTACGGCGCGCCGGTCATGCTCTTCTCGGGCGGCGAGCCCCTGGTGCGCAAGGACCTGGTGGAACTGGCCAGCCATGCCACCTCCAAGGGCATGCGCGCCGTCATCTCCACCAACGGCACCCTCATCACCAAGGAAAAGGCCCGTGAACTCAAGGGCGTGGGCCTCTCCTATGTGGGCATCTCCCTGGACGGCATGGAAGAAGTGCACGACCGTTTCCGCGGCGTGCCCGGTGCCTTCCGCAAGGCCCTGGAAGGCGTGGCCAACTGCCAGGCCGAAGGCCTGAAGGTGGGCCTGCGCTTCACCATCAACAAGCGTAACGTGGGCGAGATCCCCGGCATCTTCCGCCTGCTGGCCGACCTGGAAGTGCCCCGCGCCTGTTTCTACCACCTGGTGTACTCGGGCCGCGGTTCCGAGCTCATCAAGGAAGACCTGGATCACGCCGAGACCCGTCAGGTGCTGGACCTCATCATGGACGAGACCCGCGCCCTGTTCGACGCCGGCAAGCCCAAAGAGATCCTCACCGTGGACAACCACGCCGACGGCCCCTATGTGTGGATGCGCATGAAGCGTGAAGATCCCAAGCGCGCCGAAGAGATCTTCGAGCTCCTGCAGTACAACGAAGGCAACAACTCCGGCCGCGGCATCGGCTGCATCTCCTGGGACGGCAAGGTGCATGCCGACCAGTTCTGGCGCAACCACACCTTCGGCAACGTGCTGGAGCGCCCCTTCTCCGAGATCTGGGACGACCCCAACATCGAGCTGCTGCACAAGCTCAAGGACAAGAAGGCCCATGTGGGCGGCCGCTGTGCCAAGTGCCGCTTCCTGAACATCTGCGGCGGCAACTTCCGCGCCCGTGCCGAAGCCTACTACGGCGACGAATGGGCCCAGGACCCCGCCTGCTACCTCACTGACGAAGAGATCGGCCTGTAGGCCGTCTGGCAACAAAAGAAAAGATCCCGGGATATTGCAATCCCGGGATCTTTTCTTTTCAGTACATGGATGCCTCGTCAGCTGTCCTGCATCTGGAGCTCATCAAGCCTACAGACGACCTAACAAATAGCCGCCCCAGACGGCAGCCAGGAAAAGCTGGGCCGTGAATTGGGCGGCGCTCCCCATATCCTTGGCCTTCTTGGCCAGCGGATGCCATTCCAGCGAAATACGGTCCACCACGTTCTCGATAGCGCTGTTGAGCAGTTCCACCAGCAGGCAAAGCACCAGCGGCACGGCCAGCAGGACGGATTCCGCCCAGTCCCGCCCCAGCCGGCAGGCCAGGGGCAGACCGATCACGGCCAGCAGGCATATCTGCCGGAAAGCCTCCTCGTCCTGCCAGGCGGCTTTGTAGCCGGCCAGAGAATACCGCGTGGCATTCAGCAGGCGGACCAGTCCCCTCTTTCCCTTCAATTCATTGCGAGCATCCATACACACCCCCATTCACAGCTTTGCCGACCCGCCTTGCATGCCTGCAATCACAGTGGTGCCCGGCGGCTTTTCCCTTGTGGCGTTTTGCGCTATGGTGGCCTTCTCATCGGAAGGCCCCGTGCCCTGCCGCCCGACGGCATCAGGACGCAGGCTTTTCCGGGCGCCGGTCTTTCCCGCGATCCCGCCGGGCCGGGGACGAACCGTCGCCGTCCTCCCCAAACACAACCGCGGCATTGCCGCATCGAGGTAGAACCATGTCCCAATCCTTCCATCGCGGCAGACGTTTGCGCTGGACCCCCGAAATCCGCAGCATGGTGCGCGAGACCCCGCCCCTGCTGGCCGAAGACCTCATCATGCCCTACTTTGTGGTGGAGACCGAAGACCAGTCCTTCCGCAAGGAGATCGGCGCCATGCCCGGCCAGTACCAGCTGTCGCTGACCGAGCTGGAAAAGCAGGTGGAAAAGGCCGTGGATGACGGCCTGAAGTCCGTGATCCTCTTCGGCATCCCGGCCGTGAAGGACGAAAAGGCCAGCGGCGCCTATGCCGAAGACGGCATCGTACAGGAAGCCGTGCGTCGCCTCAAGCATCGCTGGCCCTCGCTCTACGTCATCACCGACGTGTGCCTGTGCGAATACATGAGCCACGGCCACTGCGGCATCCTGACCCCCGGCGGTGCGGTGCTCAATGACCCCACCCTGGAGCTGCTGGCCAAGACCGCCGTGAGCCATGCCGCCGCCGGTGCCGACATGGTGGCGCCCTCCGACATGATGGACGGCCGCGTGGCCGCCATCCGTCACGCCCTGGACGAATCCGGCCTGGTCATGGTGCCCATCATGTCCTATGCCGTGAAATACGCCTCGGCCTTCTACGGCCCCTTCCGCGAGGCCGCCGAATCCGCCCCGGCCTGCGGCGACCGCAAGAGCTACCAGATGGATCCCTGCAACGCCCGTGAAGCCATCATCGAAGCCCTGGCCGACCTGGACGAAGGCGCCGACTGCCTCATCGTCAAGCCCGCCGGTCCCTACATGGACATCATCCGCCAGGTGCGCGACGCCGTGGACGTGCCCCTGTGCGCCTATCAGGTGAGCGGTGAATACAGCATGATCCGCGCCGCCGGCCTCAACGGCTGGATCAACGAAGAAGCCGTGATGATGGAAAGCCTGCTGGGCATGAAGCGCGCCGGCGCCAAGATGCTCATCACCTACTTCACCGAGACCCTGCTCAAGCAAAGGCTGGTGCGCTGATGCATGACGAGAAGCACATGCCGGGCCATCCCGGCGGCATGGGGGGACACCCCGGCGGCCATCCCGGTGCCGCGGGCGCCCATCCCGGCGGTCATCCCGGGGGCGCGCCCGGCCACAAGATGGTGCGCACCCTTGAGGACGGCACGCCCGCCTGCAAGCTCATCGCCTGGGAAGTGACCCGCTCCTGTAACCTGGCCTGCAAGCACTGCCGCGCCGAGGCCCACCCGGAACCCTATCCGGGCGAGTTCTCCACCGAAGAGGCCAAGGCCCTCATCGACACCTTCCCCCAGGTGGGCAACCCCATCATCATCTTCACCGGCGGCGATCCCATGATGCGCCCCGATGTCTATGAACTGGTGGCCTATGCCCACAACAAGGGGCTGACCTGCGCCTTCTCGCCCAACGGCACCCTGATCACGCCCGAACTGGCCCGCAAGATCAAGGAAGCCGGCGTCAACCGCTGCTCCATCTCCATCGATGGCGCCGACGCCGCCAGCCACGACGAGTTCCGCGGCGTGCCCGGGGCCTTCGAAGCCTCCATGCGCGGCATCGAATACCTTAAACAGGCCGGGGTGCCCTTCCAGATCAACACCACGGTCACGCGCAACAACCTGCACAGCTTCAAGGACATCTTCAATCTGTGCGAGCGCATCGGCGCGGCCGCCTGGCACATCTTCCTGCTGGTGCCCATGGGCCGGGCCTCCGGCCTGGCCGACCAGGTCATCAGCGCCGAGGAATACGAGGACGTGCTGCACTGGCTCTACGACTTCCGCAAGACCACCAGCATGCACCTCAAGGCCACCTGCGCGCCGCACTACTACCGCATCATGCGCCAGCGCGCCCATGAGGAAGGCGTGGCCGTCACGCCCGAGACCTTCGGCATGGACGCCATGACCCGCGGCTGTCTGGGCGGCACGGGCTTCTGCTTCATCAGCCATACCGGCCAGGTGCAGCCCTGCGGCTATCTGGAACTGAACTGCGGCAACGTGCGCGAGACGCCCTTCCCCGAGATCTGGCGCAACAGCAAGTACTTCCGCCAGTTCCGCGACCAGAAGTGCTACGAAGGCAAGTGCGGCGTGTGCGAGTTCCACAAGGTCTGTGGCGGCTGTCGCGCCCGCGCCTGGAGCATGAACGGCAACCATATGGCCGAAGAGCCCCTGTGCACCTATCAGCCCAAGCGCGCCACGGGCGCAAAGTGAGCGAGCATGACGGACGCCCCTGAATACTGCGGTCCCCACACCACGCAGGAAGCCCTGGACGAGACCGACCGCCGCCTGCTGGACATCATCCAGACGGCCTTTCCCCTGACGCCCCGCCCCTATGCCGACCTGGGCACGCTGCTGGGCATCCCGGAGGAGGAGGCCCTGGAGCGCGTGCGCAGCCTGCGCGAGCGGCGCGTCATCCGCCGCCTGGGTGCCAACTTCCAGTCCAACAAGCTGGGATTCGTCTCCACCCTCTGCGCGGCCAAGGTGCCCGATGACAAGATGGACGACTTCGTACACGAAGTGAACGCCCGTCCCGGCATCACGCACAACTACCTGCGCGAGCACAACTACAACATCTGGTTCACGCTCATCAGTCCCTCGCGGGAAGACGAGCGCGCCACGCTGGATGACATCACGGCCCGTACGGGCATCCCCATCCTCAACCTGCCCGCCACGCGTTTGTTCAAGATCCGCGTGGACTTCCGCATGCAGGACTGAGACCCGTTCCCGATACTGAGGGGAGGCCGCAAGGCCTCCCCTTTTTTGTCTGATCCTGCCGCCGCTGCCTGCGGCCTCCGCCGCCCCTCCCCAGGGGCCCCTTGCCCCCTCTTGAGCTCCGCCAAGGCCTGTGCTAACACCTCAGACAAGTTGTTGAAAATTCGTTTCACCTTACGGGCATGCGGATTTCCTGCCGTGCACCTCCCCGGCGCTACCTGAAGGTCCGCCTGCTTTTCTTCTCTTTTTCTTTCGCGATCCTGTCCTAAAATGTCACAGGATCATCACAACCATGCGGCAGTATCCCGGGAACAGCCACGCGCACAAGGAGAGCGGCATGACCTCCCAGATAGTCCTCAAGTATCCTGAGCAACCCTGCTCGCCCGAAGACATGCAGGATCTTTCCTGCCCCAACCTTTTCCTCAACCGGGAAATCAACTGGC
Source organism: Desulfovibrio sp. SGI.102 (assembly GCF_050314315.1). Classification (NCBI taxonomy): domain Bacteria; kingdom Pseudomonadati; phylum Thermodesulfobacteriota; class Desulfovibrionia; order Desulfovibrionales; family Desulfovibrionaceae; genus Desulfovibrio; species Desulfovibrio sp. SGI.102. The sequence continues at coordinate 19,205 of NZ_JBNPNC010000028.1, forward strand.
TGGACTTCAACGCCAAGGTTCTGGACGAGGCCCTCTCGCCCCGGCAGCCCCTGCTGGAACAGCTCAAATTCCTTGCCATCTTCTATAACAACCTCGACGAATTTTTCATGGTCCGCGTGGCCAACATCCTGCGCCAGTACCGCAACGGCGCCCCCAACGGCTCGGCCGACCGCATCACGCCGGCCAAGCAGCTGGCCGAGATACGCCGCCGCACCCTGCTGCTGACCTCACGCGCACAGAGCCACTGGCTCAAGAACCTGGCTCCGCAATTGCTGGAAAGGGGCGTGCGCATCGTGCGCTACACCGATCTTTCGGAAAAGCAGCGCCGCTTCCTGGACGGCTATTTCCGCAACGAGATCTATCCCGTGCTCACGCCCCAGGCCATCGACCCGGGGCACCCCTTCCCCACCATCTCCACCACCTGCCTCAATTTCATCATCCAGCTGCGCAACCGCGACAACGAATCGCGCTTCGTGCGCCTGAAGTGCCCCAACAACCTCTCGCGCTTCATCTTCATCCCGCGCAACAAGGAGGCCAAGACCTACGCCTCCCTGGGCTTCGACCCCAACGTGCGCGGTGACGACATTGTGCTGCTGGAAGACCTCATGGCCCAGTATCTGGGCCTGCTCTTCCCCGGCCATACGGTGGTCAGCTCCGCCCTGTTCCGCATCACCCGCAACACCGACCTGGAGATCGAAGAGGACGAGGCCGACGACCTGCTGGAAGCCGTGCGCGACCTGGTGGAACAGCGCCGCTTCGGCGACGTGGTGCGGCTGGAGATCGCCCACAAGGCCTCGCGCGAGCTGGTGGACTTTCTGGCCCGGCGCCTGCGCCTGCAGCCCTTCCAGATCTACCGCATCAAGGGGCCCATGGGCTTTTCCGAATTCATGACCCTCTATAATGTGGACCGGCCCCAGCTCAAGACGCCCGGCATCCAGGGGCACATCTCGCGCCTGTTCCAGGAAGGCGACATGTTCGGCCACCTGCGCAAGCGGGACGTGGTGCTCTTCCATCCCTACGACAGCTTCAAGGCCGTGCTGGACTTCATCCGCCGCGCCTGCGAGGATCCCAACGTCCTGGCCATCAAGCAGACCCTGTACCGTGCGGGCAACGATTCGCCCATCGTGCGCGCCCTCATCGAGGCCCGGCGCCGCGGCAAACAGGTGGTGGCCGTGGTGGAGCTCAAGGCCCGCTTCGACGAGGAACGCAACATCACCTGGGCCGAAGAGCTGGAAAAGGAAGGCGTCAACGTGGTCTACGGCTTCATCGGCCTGAAGGTGCACGCCAAGCTCTGCCTGGTGGTGCGCCGCGAAGCCGGGCACATCACGCGCTATGTCCACATCGGCACGGGCAACTACAATGCCTCCACGGCCAAGATCTACACGGACATGGGCCTCATCACCTCCAATGAGGACATCTGCGCCGACGTCACCGACCTGTTCAACGTCATGACCGGCTATGCGGACCGCGACCTGTACCGCAAGCTGCTGGTCTCGCCCCAGGCCATGCGCGGCCCGCTCATGGAGATGATCCGCCGCGAGATCGAGCTGCACAAGCGCTACGGCAACGGCGAGATCATCTTCAAGTGCAACCAGCTGGTGGATGCGGGCATCATCCGCGCCCTGTACCGGGCCTCCATGGCCGGTGTGCGCGTGCGTTTGCAGGTGCGCGGCATCTGCTGCCTGCGCCCCGGCCTGCCGGGCATCAGCGAGAACATCACGGTCACCAGCATCGTGGGCCGCTTCCTGGAGCATTCGCGCATCTACTGGTTCCATGCCAACGGCGAAGACATCATGTACATCGGCAGCGCGGACCTCATGCCGCGCAACCTCGACCACCGCATCGAGGTCCTGACCCCCATCCTCGATCCCGAACTGCGCCGCAAGATCCGCGAGGACATCCTCGAAGTCCACCTGGCGGACAACGTCCAGACATGGCAGCTGCAGGCCGATGCCACCTATACGCGGCTCAAGCCCTCCAGCAAGGAGGCTGCCGTCAACGCGCAGGAACGCATGATCGCCCAACATATCAGCAGGGACGATATCTGATCCCAAGGAGCTTTCATCATGGCTACCAAAAAACGCCCCGCCGGCAAGACCGGCAGCAGCACCAGCCGCAGCCGGCAGCAACGCCAGGGACAGAGCTCTACCACCACCGCCGCCGCTCCCCGCAACGACAGCGCCGAACTTCTCCAGGCTTCCCTGCCCGGCACGGACACGCCGCAGCCCGCTCCCGAAGCCGCCGAAGCGCCTGCCGTGACGCCGGTCGTCGCGGAAGAGGCTGCCCCGGAGCAGCCGAAGGAGTGCGCGGCCGCTGCCCCCGAAGTGCAGGCAGGCTGCCCTGAAGAAACGATGAAGGAGGAAGCGGTCCCCGCCGAAGAGCCCGAACGGGCTCCGGCCGAAGCGCCCGTGACGGCGCAGGAAGCTCCGGCGCCGGACGCCGGAGCGGAGCAGGAAGCCGCAACTCCCCAAAAGAAAGCCAGGAAAAAGGACAAGGAAGAAAAGAAGGCCAAGACGGGCAAGAAGCGCGTCAAGGTCGCCGGTCCCGAAACGGCCGATGCCGCCCACGACTGGACGCCCCTGCCCTGCGAGGCCCTGCTGGAGCATCTGCTGCCGGGCAGCCCCGAGCTGGAGGCCACCCGCCGTCACGGCCAGCATGTGGCCCATCTGGCGGAACAGCTCTTCGACCAGCTCCAGCCCCTGCACGGTCTGGACGGCCGCTGGCTCTACCGCCTGCGCATCGCCTGCTGCCTGCATGACATCGGCTTCGCTTCCGGGCGCAAGGGCCACCACAAAAAGGGCATGCGCATCGTGGAGCAGGACACCAGCCTGGCCCTGCTGCCCGAAGACCGCTCCCTGGTGGCCCAGCTGGTCCGTTATCACCGCAAGGCCTGGCCCGCCATGCGCCACCGCCGTTTCGCCGCCCTGGGCAAGAAGAACCGTGAGGCCCTGAACAAGGCCGCGGCCCTCATCCGCATGGCCGATGCCCTGGATTACCGCCACATGGAAGCCGTGCGCGACGTGGCCATCGACCTGCAGCCCGGCAAGGTGGTGCTGACCCTGAGCGGCGCCCAGGACTGCGCCCCCGAGCAGGACCGCCTGCTGGTCAAGGGCGATCTGTTCATGCACATCTTTGGCGTGGAGCTGGAGTGCGTATGTCCCATCCTGTAGTCCCGGATCAGGCGGGGCCTGACGGGGAACGCGTCATCGGCATCATCGACCTGGGCAGCAACTCGCTGCGCCTGATGCTGGTGCGCATCCTGCCCGACGGCTCGCACACGGTCCTCAACCAGGTCAAGAACATGGTGCGCCTGGGCGAAGGCGCCTTCGAGACGGGACATCTGCGTGAAGAGAGCATGGCCCGGACCATCAACGTCCTGCGCGGCATGGCCGAGATGTGCGGCGTCTACGGCGCCTCGGAGGTCATCGCCATCGCCACGGCCGCCGTGCGCGACGCGGCCAACGGCCCGGACTTCATGCGCCGGGTCAAGGAGAAGACCGGCATCGACTTCCGCGTGGTCTCCGGCCGCGAAGAGGCCCGCCTCATCTATCTGGGCGTCTCCAGCGGTCTGGCCCATACCGAGAGCCTGCGCCTGTTCATCGACATCGGCGGCGGCAGTACCGAGCTGGTGGTGGGCAATTCCGAGGAATACCGCAACCTCGACTCCCTCAAGATGGGCTGCGTGCGCCTGTCCAACCTCTTCTTCGACAAGGACTCCGGCACCATCTCCGCCAAGCGCTACGCCGCCCTGCAGAACTACATCCGCAACAATGCCCTGCGCTCGTTCCAGCGCATCGCGGACTTCGTCATCGAAGAGGCCGTGGCCAGCTCCGGTACGGCCCAGAACCTGGCCGAGATCGCCGCGGCCCTGGATGCCGAGGACGCCGCGCGCACGGGCCGGGCCCCGCAGGAATCCCGCGACGTGCTCAGCTACGGCGGCCTGCGCCGGGCCGTCAAGGAGCTCTGCGGCCGCACCCTCAAGGAACGCCGCAGCGTGCCCGGCATCAATCCCAACCGTGCCGACGTCATCGTGGCCGGTGCGGCCATCCTCCAGACCATCATGGAGGACCAGGGCTTCGACAGCGTGCGCATCAGCAACCGCAACCTGCAGAACGGCATCCTGGTGGATTACCTGTCCACCCGCATGCCCCATGCCGACGGCAGCTTCCATCCCGTACGCAAGGAGAGCGTGCTGCATCTGGCGCGGCGCTGCCGCTTCGAGGAACGCCACTCCCGCCATGTGTCGCGCCTGGCCCTGGACCTGTTCGACAGCGCCAAGGCCATGGGCCTGCACGACTCCGGCGACCTGGCCCGCGAGCTGCTGCACTATGCGGCCCTGCTGCACGACATCGGCATCTTCATCTCCTTCTCGCGCCACAACGCCCACAGCCACTACCTGATCCGCAACACCGAGCTGCTGGGCTTCACCCGCCGTGAAGTGGACATCATGGCCGCCCTGACCTACTTCCACCGCAAGCGTCCCTCCAAGAAAGTGCCGCTGTTCATGGAATTCGACCAGGAGACCCGCGAGGAGATCCGCCTGCTCTCCCTCTTCCTGCTGCTGGCCGAGCGCATGGACAAGAGCCATCGCCAGATCGTGCGCACCGTCCGCTTCGAGGCCCGCAAGGAAGGCGGCCTGCAGCTCTCGCTGCGCGCCCCCGAGGAATGCCCCATCGAGCTGGATCTGGTGCGCGGCAGCGCCAAGCTGGTGCGCAAGGTCTTCCGGCAGGAGATCCCCGTGGAGGTGGTCAGCAGCTTCCGCCGCTGATCCCACGCATCCCGTCACACGCTATGCCAGGGGCCCCGCACGACGCGGGGCCTTTTTTTTCACAGGAGCGAACGCCAACCGTCATGGCTTTGCCATGCCCCGGGGCGCGGGCCGGTGTATCCTGCCGGGAAATCATCCCCCGGAGGTCTTGCCCATGGACGACGCCCAGCATTCCCTGCAACGCAAACTGGAACAGGAACGGCGGCACCTGGCCTGCCTGTGCGCCGGATTCGCCCTGCCCCACGGCCACGGTGACGAGGCGGACAACGCCCGCGACGAGATGGCGGAGCTGCTGGCCTGGAGCCATGCCAACCTGTGCGCGGCGCGCATCCGTGCCCTGGAGGGCCTGCTGGGCGACCTGCGGTGCAGCGGCCGCCGCCTGTGCATGGACTGCGGTGAAGAGATCCCCCTGTCCCGGCTGCTGGCCGTGCCCAGGGCCTGCCGCTGCCGCGACTGCCAGCAGCTGGCGGAAGAGGAAGGCCCGGTTTGCGACCAGCGCCCGCCCTTGCTGCCGGAAGGACTGTTGCCGCTGGCCGCTCCGCTGCGCTGAGGATTGTGCCTCACGGGACAGCACCCATCCCGCCCACGGCAGGCCCCTGGGCCTGCCGTTCCTGCAACAGCACACCAACCACCGTGAATAACTCGATTTATTGTTTGCATCTTCGTTGACGCCCCGCCAGACATTTGGGCGCGGGCGTATCGTCGCCCCAAAAATCTCAAAAAATATTTTTTACCATATCGACAGGCTCTGCCATTGTGGCGAGCCCCCGCCCTATTGCAGCAACGCCTTGCCATGTCGTTCCTGCGACCCTTTTCTTCGTGTTCCCCCGATCGCTCACCTTTCATGACTGCCATGGATACCGCATATGCGTCCATACTTATTTTATTATGAAAAAAAGAGTTCTCATAATACGTTACTTATGAAAAAATGCACATACTTTTGAATATATTCCTTCAAAATAAGACGTGAATAAAATCATATCATATTATGTTGTGAATTATAGTTTTTTATTTTTTCTGCATATAAAACACAAATACCATGGTATCTTGAGAAGAATAGGAGTGTATTACGTTTTGTAAAAGTATGTAACGACACAATGAGGGGAGAACGATGGCCAGCTGTGAACGACACGAACCGTCCTTTGTCCGGAAAAGCCTTTCCGCCCTGCCCGGTATCCTTCTGCTGACAGGCGTCGCCGTTTTTTCGTGGTTCATAACGCCGCGCCTCATCGCCCTGCATCCCTTCATGAAGTCCCTCAACCTGAGCGATTTCATCGTGGCCATCATCCTGGGCATGGTCATCTGCAATACCGTCGGTGTGCACGCCGTCTTCCGGGACGGCCTGCGCTTCTCCACTACCCTGACCAAGACCGGCATCGTGGTCATGGGCTGCAAATATTCTTTCGCCGGGCTCATCAAGACCGGATCGGAAGCCATCATCATCATTTCCGTCTTTCTGTTCACCTCCGCCATCATCCTGATGTGGCTCTCCCGCCGCCTCAGCATGTCGCCTTCCCTGGGGGCCTGTCTGGCCGCCGGCCTGTCCATCTGCGGGGTCTCGGCCTGTGTGGCCATCGCCCCGGCCGTCAGGGCCAAGAATGAAGACATCGCCTACACCATCGCCGTGGTGCTCATGTTCGGCCTGCTGGCGCTCTTCATCTTCCCCTTCATCGGCCACTGGCTCGACCTCAGCCCCAACCAGTTCGGGGCCTTCGCCGGTGTGGGCATCGTCAATTCGGCCCAGGTGCTGGCCGCGGGCTTCGCCTTCAGCAATGACGCGGGCATCGTAGCCGGTGTGTACAACATCGGCCGCGTCATCTGTCTGCCCCTGGTGGTGCTGATGCTGGCCATCATGGTGGCCGCCGAGGACGCCAAGGTGCATTCCCAGCTGGCCAATACCAGCAAGATGCGCATCATCCTCGACAAGTTCCCGGTCTTCGTGCTGGGCTTCCTGGCCGTGGTCCTGCTGAACACCTTCGGCTTCATGAGCAAGGAAGAAGCCAAAATGGCCGGCAACTTCATGAACTGGTGCTTCCTGCTGGGCTTCTCCAGCATCGGCCTCACCACCCACCTCAGCGACATCAAGGCCGCGGGCCTTTCCGGTGCGCTCATCGGCTTCTGCGTGGCCTCGGTCAAGGCAGGCCTGGCCCTGCTGGTGGTCCTTTGCTTCCTGCAATGACGGACAGGCGTTGCAAGGGCCTGACGGGATGCACGCAAGGCCCCTGCGGCCCTTCCCGGCGCGTTCGATGACCGGACGGCATCATCCCCGGACGGAAGGCAACTTCCGATGCCGCCTGACGGAAAACCACAAAAACAGAAGGGACGGCTACGACATGCCCCCGGAGGACATCATGTGGAACAAGATCTCCAAAAGCAGACAACAGGACATCATCGTCATCACCTGCGGCCTCCTGCTGATCCTGCTGGCCAAGGTGCTGGCATGATCTGCTGTCTGGCTTCCGCCGCCTGCCCCCTGCGCGACACGGCCGCCCCGCTGGCCGCCTGTGGCGGACGGGAAGGCATCCGTGCCGTCTATGATGCCGGTATCGACCTCAGCCATTACGGCGAGGTGGATCAGCTGGCGCCCGCCGGAGCCATGGCGGAGTTCACGGCCTATGTGCGCCGCCAGAGCGAGGAGGAAGCGGAAGCGGCCTTCGCGCCGCTGCGGCAGGCCGCCCGCAGCCGGGGCGTAGAAATGCGCCTGCATGTGGTCTACGGCCCCAGTGCCGTACGCGATCTGCTGCGCCGCTGGGGGGAAGAAGAGACCGTGCGGGTCTTTGGCGGGGAAGGCATGTCCCTTGCCTGACTCCCGGCTGCGAGCCGGGCCATGCCCCAAAGACCTGCCACAGGGAGCGGGAAGGAGCGGAGGTTTCCTTCCCGCTTTTTCCCTTGCGAGAAGGCCGTGACAGAGGACACGCGGCAACGGTGCAAGGGAGCGGGGCATGATTATCCGGATATGCGGCACGCGGCGTGCTGCTCCGGGGCGCAGCCCGTACGGATGAAGGCCCGTATGGGTATCAGGAAGCCACCGGTAACGCCGGGGACAATCCCGCGAACCGGGACAAAGACAGGACGAAGGAAAAAGCGGGGAAAGAAGGAGGAAGAGCGGGAAGGCCCGCCCGATGGAAGCGCCCCCGGGCGGCTGCCCGCAAACGCGCGTCCAGCAAAAGCCCATAACGAAAAAAAGGCTTGCAACTTTCGCTGCAAGCCTTTGGATTCCCTGGTGCCGAGGGACAGAATTGAACTGCCGACACGGGGATTTTCAGTCCCCTGCTCTACCAACTGAGCTACCTCGGCGTGAGGTGGTGTTGTTCGTCACAACAAAAATGCTTGTACAGATTTCCCTCCGACTTGGCAAGCATTTTTTTCGTTTTTTGCCAAAAACTTGAATTTTTTTTGTCCAGCCCCCATACTGTTCCTGTCAGGACAGGCATTCTCCCTATATTTTCAGGCTGTTGCAGGCACATCTTTTTTTGTGCGCCCTGTCCGCGCCCCTCATCCCCACAGGATACCCATGGCCTTCCGCCCTTCTCTGCCTCCCTTCATCCTGGAATCCGCGGCCCTGCGCAGTCAGAGCGCCTGGACGCTCATGGCCCAGGCCCTGCTCACGGGCCTTGTCTCCGGCGGGGTCATCGGCCTGTTCCGCTGGCTCTATACCATCATCAATGGCGCTGTCCGCGCCCATATGGCCGGGCAGGATCCCTTCGCACCGGCCACGCTGGCCCTGATGGCCGCCGGGCTGCTGCTCATGGCCCTGACGGCCGGGCTGCTCCTGCGCTACGAGCCCCTCATCGGCGGCAGCGGCATCCCGCAGGTGGAACTCATCGCGGCCGGAAAGCTGCCGCCCATGCGCTGGGCGCGGGTGCTCTGGTACAAGTTCGTGGCCACCCTGGCCGCGCTCAGCGCCGGTCTTTCCGTGGGGCGCGAGGGCCCCTGCATCATGATGGGCGCCACCGTGGGCGCGGGCGTGGGCTATATGTGGCACGACCGCTGCCGCGCCAACCGGCCCCGCTATCTGGTGGGCGGCGGCGTTGCGGGCATGACCGCCGCCTTCGGCGCGCCTGTGGCCGGCATGTTCTTCGCCTTCGAAGAGATGAAGACCCCGCTCACCCTGCCCATGCTGCTCTTCACCAGCCTTTCGGCCCTGTCGGCCTGGTTCATGGTGGACGTGGTGCTGGACTTCGGCCTGGTCTTCCCCTTCGCCCGGCTGCCCGGCCTGCACTGGAGCCAGTACTGGCTGCCCCTGCTGGCCGGTATGTCCTGCGGCCTGCTGGGGGCCGTGTACAATGCGGGCATGATCCGCCTGTTGCTCTGGCAGGACAGGGCCCGCTGGCTGCCCGGGCCCGTGCGCATCGTCTTCCCCTTTGCCTGCTGCGGCGTGCTGCTGCTCGTCTGGCCGGAGATCACGGGCAACATGGGCCTGACCACCCTGCAGCTGGAGCACCTGCGCCTGCCCGCCCTCGCCCTGGCACTGCTGCTGGCGGGCAAGATCGCCTTTTCCTGCGTGAGCTTCGCCTCGGGGGTTTCCGGTGGCATCCTCATGCCCATCCTGCTGGCGGGCAGCATGGCCGGCGCCCTGCTGGCCGCGCCCCTGCGCGACGCCGGGCTGGTGGCCCCGGAACAGACGGCCACCCTGCTGGTGCTGGGCATGGCGGGCCTGTTCTCCGCCTCGGTACGCACCCCCCTCACCGGGGCCGCCCTGGTCATGGAGATGTGCGGCGGGTTCCATCTGGCCCCGGCCGTGCTGCTGGCCGCCTTCGCCGCGGCCTTCACGGCTAACGCCTTGCATTCGACGCCTGTTTACGACAGTCTCAAGGAACGTATCCTGGACCAGCGTCGCCGGCGCCGGGCCGCCGCTTCCCCCACCGAGGAGAGATCATGACCCGCCTGCTCCCCTGCCTCGTCCTGCTGCTGTGCTGCCTTGCGGCCTGCACGTCCCGCAACGTCCCCGACAAAGCCGGATATACGCCCGTGGCCGCGCCCTGGACATGCGCCACCTATCTGGACAGCGGCGAGAACGCCCTCACGCCCGTGCTGATACTGGACGGCTGGGCCGCCGCCCGCACACAGCAGGTGCGCCTCGGCACGGCGGGGACCGACGCCCTGCTGGATCACCTGGAAGCCTGGTGCCCCACCCATCGCGAGGAGAAGCTGGCCGACGTCATCCTGGCCTGGCGCCGCCGGCACGCCGACAGGGGCAGGATGCTGCCCGCCGTGAGCTGTGCGGGCTGGTACGCCCCGGCCACGCGGCCCATCACGGGCAACGAGCAGCAGCTGGCCCTTTCCCTCTGGCTGGCGGGCCATGCCCTGGGGCGGGCCGGTCTGGAGGTCCCTTTGCAGGACCAGCAGCGCCTCGACCGCATCTTCGCCCTGTTCGACAGCGGCGAGAGCCCCCTGCACCAGTACTGCCGCCGCAATCCCGACGCCCTCGTGCTCCACGGGCTCACGGCCGTGGGCCTGGAAGAGGCGGCGCGCCCCGCTGGTGCGGCAAAGGCGGACGCGCCTAAAAACTATAAGTAACATTTTGATATAATTGCAAAAATAAAATAGTACTTGCAAATATGGTTCAGGTTGCGTAAACAACTGTCCCAAATAAAATTCTACAAGGCGAGGCCGTATGACTCGTAAAGACCGTACCGAAGGCATCTACAGCCGCCGTGAAGTGCTCGACGAAAGCGAACGCCGTCAATATTGCCTGATCCAGCTCAAGGACCTGCTCTCCTACGCCTACCGCTACTCCGAAGACGTCAAAAAACGCTTCGACCGCGCGCAGTTCAACGTAGAGAAGTTCAAGACCCTGTCCGATATCAAGCACATCCCCATCCTCAAGAAAAAGGAACTCATCTTCCTGCAGTCCATGGGCCCGCGTCTGGGCGGTCTGCTGACCAAGGACATCGGGGATCTGAAGCGCATCTTCCTCTCCCCCGGACCCATCTTCGACCCCGAAGACCGTGGCGAAGACTACTGGGGCTACACCGAAGCCTTCTATTCCGTGGGCTTCCGTCCCGGTGATGCCGTGCAGAACACCTTCAACTATCAGCTGACCCCGGCCGGCCTGATGTTCGAAGAGCCCCTGCGCAACCTGGGCTGTGCGGTCATCCCCGCCGGTCCCACCGATGCCTCCACCCAGCTGGACATCATGCAGAAGCTGCGCGTCTCCGGCTATGTGGGCACGCCCAGCTTCCTCATGCACCTGGCCCAGAAGGCCGAGGAAAAGGGCCTGAACCTGCGCAAGGACCTCTTCCTCGAAGTGGCCTTCGTCACCGGTGAGCGCCTGTCCGAAAAGATGCGCTCCCAGATGGAAAAGAAGTACGACCTCATCATGCGCCAGGGCTACGGCACCGCCGACGTGGGCTGCATCGGCTACGAATGCTTCCACAAGACCGGCCTGCACATCGCCAACCGCTGCTATGTGGAGATCTGCCATCCCGACACCGGCATCCCGCTGAAGGACGGCGAAGTGGGCGAGATCGTGGTCACGGCCTTCAACAAGACCTATCCGCTCATCCGTCTGGCCACGGGCGACCTGTCGTACATCGACCGCAGCCCCTGCGCCTGCGGCCGTACCAGCCCGCGTCTGGGCAACATCGTGGGCCGCGTGGACACCACCGCCCGCATCATGGGCATGTTCGTCTACCCGCATCAGGTGGAACAGGTCATGAGCCGCTTCGAAGAAGTGAAGCGTTGGCAGATCGAAGTCACCAACCCCGGCGGCATCGACGAGATGACCCTGTTCATCGAGACCAGCGGCTTCAAGCGCGAGGAAGAACTGCTCCACCAGTTCCGCGAAAAGATCAAGCTGCGTCCTGAACTCAAGATCCTGGCGCCGGGCAGCCTGCCCCCGCAGATCCGTCCCATCGAGGACAAGCGTCACTGGGATTAACCCCGTCATGGAGGCCCGGCCCCTGCGCCGGGCCTTTTTGCCCTGTGCCGGTCGCTGCCCGGCTGTCCCGCAAGGAGGCTCGTCATGGAAATGTCGCCGCAACTGGCCCGTCTTGTGGCCTGGCTGGAAGAGATGCACGCCCGCGTCATGCAGGCCGAACAGGCGGCCCTGGCCGTCATGGGCGATATGCCCGCCTATACGGCCCGCATGCAGGAAAAAGCCCGCCTGCTGGCCTCGCTGGAAGAAGAAGGCGAGGCCTATCTCGAAGAGCTGCCCGAACAACTCCAGGACCAGGCCGGGCACCGTCTGCACCGTTTTTCGGCCAGCGCCCGCAACGCGCTGCGCATCGGCTCCATCTTCTATATGTCCGCCCTGCTCTATCCCGAAGACCACAAGCCCGGCCAGCCCGACGACCTGCAGGTCTTCATCCGGCGCCTGCGCGACGAGGGCGAGCACTACACCCTGCACCCGCAGGACTAGCGGACGATTTTTTCCGGGGGCAGGAGGGCTTTGGGGCTCGCGCACAAGGCCCTTTCCCCGTCCCATCCTTCCCCCAGCGCGTTTGGCCCGGAAGGACATGACCCCGGCGGCGCTCCGGCCTTTCCCTGATGCCGGTCTCCCGGTGCTGCCCCGGAGGTCTCCCCACGGAAGATTTCGGGAGGGGCGCGGCAAGGCCGCCACCTTCCCTCTGGTGAAGGCCTCCCGGCCCAGACGGCCGGAATAGCCACACCCTGAACCGACGTAAGGAGTTACCATGAACAAACGTATCCTGGGCGGCCTGCTCTGCGCCGCCATGCTCTGCGCCGCTCCCGCCCTGGCCATGCCCGGCATGGGCGAAGGCAAGGCCCCTGTGGACAAGTTCCCCATGATGGACGCCAACAAGGACGGCAGCGTCAGCAAGGAAGAATTCAAGAAGTTCTTCCCCCAGATGCAGGACGGCGCCTTTGCCGCCATCGACAAGAACAAGGACGGCGCCATCAGCCATGAGGAATGGCAGGGCTTCAGCAAGAGCCACGCCATGGGCCGCGCCGGTCATCCCGACGCCCAGATGCCTCCCGCCAATGAGGCCGCGCCCAAGACCATGCCGCTGGTCACGCCGCCTTCCAAGTAACCGTCAGGGGAGCGTCCCCGCGTCCCTGCCGGGCGCTCCCCCTTCCACGGCACCACGGTGCCGCCCTTTCGACCTTTCACCCCATCCGTGTGGCGTCCCAAGGCCGCCAAAGGAAAACCATGCCCTTCTTCCCCAAGCCCCGGCGCCGACCCGCGCCCGCCGATACCGACATCAGCACCACCGACGCCGCGCCCCGTCCTTTCCGCCCGCGTCCGGCCACCGGCACGCAGCCTGCCGACCGTCCCCGCTTCCAGCGCGAGGAACGTAACGAATTTTCTTCCCGGGACGACCGTCCCCGCCGTGAAGACCGTCCCCGTGACGGGCGCCGCCCTGCCGGGGCCTTCCCGCGCGCCGGACGCCCCGCGGACCGCCGCGATGCCCGCCCCGGCTCCCGGTCCCGCAACGAGGCGTTCCAGGACCCGTGGGTGGACGGCCAGCCCCGCTTCCTGCCCATGAGCCGCGCCGAGATGCAGGCCCTGGGCTGGAAGGAACTGGACGTGCTGCTGGTCAACGGCGACGCCTATGTGGACCACCCGGCCTTCGGGCCCGTGCTGCTGGGCCGCTGGCTGGTGGCCCACGGCTTCCGCGTGGGCATCGTGGCCCAGCCCCGCTGGCAGTCGCCCGACGACCTGCTGGTCATGGGCCGTCCCCGGCTTTTCGTGGGCGTCAGCGCGGGCGCGCTGGACTCCATGCTGGCCCACTACACGGCCTTCCGCAAAAAGCGCCACGATGATGCCTACACCCCCGGCGGCAAGGCCGGTGCGCGTCCCAACCGCGCCTGTCTGGTCTATGCCAACCTGGCCCGTCAGGCCTTCCCCGGCCTGCCGGTGATCCTGGGCGGCATCGAGGCCTCGCTGCGCCGCACCACACATTACGATTTCTGGACAGACAGCCTGCGCCGCTCCATCCTGCTGGATGCCAAGGCCGACCTGCTCATCTACGGCATGGGCGAACTGGCCATGCTGGAATGCGCCCGCCGCCTGGCCGAAGGCAAGAGCCTGCACGGTATCGACGGCACGGCCTGGCTGGCCAAGGTGGACGAGAACAACGTCCCCGTGGATCTGCCCGAAGAATGGCTCGACCTGCCGCGCATGCAGCTGCCCTCCCACGAGGCCGTGCAGGCCGAGGCCACGGAACTGCTGCGCCTGACCCAGATGCTGGAACAGCAGGTGCACCGCCAGAACGCCTGGGCCCAGCAGATGGTGGGCGACCGCGCCCTGGTGCTGGCGCCCCCGGCCCGCCCCCTGACCACGGAAGAGATGGACAAGATCTACGCCCTGCCCTACGCCCGCGCGGCCCATCCCCGCTACCGCGAGCCCATCCCGGCCGACGAGATGCTGCGCACCAGCATCACCAGCCATCGCGGCTGTGGCGGCGGCTGTTCCTTCTGCTCGCTGGCCCTGCATCAGGGGCGCCGCATCAGCTCCCGCAGCCAGGAATCCATCCTGGCCGAGGCCCGCAAGCTGGTGGCCCAGTCCCGTCGCGGCCAGGTGGCCATCTCCGACGTGGGCGGCCCCACGGCCAACATGTGGCAGGCCCATTGCGCCCTGGATGACGCCACGTCCGCCAAGGCGGAGCCCGGTGCGCGGCCTTCGTCCCGCTGCCGCCGCAGCAGCTGCTGTTACCCCACGGTCTGCAAGTCCTTCATCACCCCGCAGATGCAGCATGTGGGCCTGCTGCGCGAGGTGGCGGCCCTGCCCGGCGTGCGGCAGGTGCGCGTGGCCAGCGGCGTGCGTGCCGACCTGGCCCTCAACGATCCCGAGGCCCTGGCGGCCTATACCGGCGAATTCACCGGCGGCCAGCTCAAGGTGGCCCCGGAACACTGCGCCGCCCGCGTGCTGGACCTGATGCGCAAGCCGGGCATGGAAGTCTTCGAGGCCTTCCTCCAGAGCTTCGTGGAGCAGAGCCGTCTGGCCGGACGCGAGCAGTATGTGGTGCCCTACATGATGAGCGCCTTCCCCGGCTGTACGGACGAGGACATGCACGAGCTGGCCCGCTGGCTGCAGGAGCGTCACTGGAGCCCGCAGCAGACCCAGTGCTTCATCCCCACGCCGGGCAGCATCGCCACGGCCATGTATTACTGCGGCCGCAACGAGGACGGGGAAGAGATCTATGTGGCCCGCAGCGATGCCGACCGCCTGCGCCAGCACCGCATCCTGATGCCCGATTTCGGCCGCATGCCCGAACGCGGCGGCCATGCCGATGCCGAGGATGCGGGCGAAGGCCACCGCCGCGAGCCCCGCCGGGAAAACACCACCGAGCGCTGGCGCGACGAACGCCGCAGCGCTGACGGCCTGGCCCCCCGGAACGAGGGCCGCCGCGACTTCCGGGAAGACCGCAAGCCGCCCTTCCCCCGCTTCGATGACGAGCGGGAGGGTGCGCCCCGCCGTGATTTCCGCCATCCCGACCGCGACGGTTTCCGCAAGCCCGGCTTCCGGCAGGATGT
>NZ_JBNPNC010000029.1:0-33645 GCF_050314315.1 Desulfovibrio sp. SGI.102
ACCACGTCCACTCCCGGCACCAAGGTCAAGTGCTGTATCCACGCATGATGTCGACTTCAAGAAATCTCTGATGACATCTGGGCCATATGTCTCATGATGGTCAACAAAACGCAGCCAGCCAGAATGTTCACAACCTATGATACGCATTTCCATCTCCTTCTTTATTAGATACCTTATCTCTTTTCGAAAGGGTTCTTCAACTCTTCCACCTGCTCCGGCTTCTTGCCCAGCTTGGCGCGCAGGACTTCGATGGCCACCGGCAGCACGGAGATAATGATGATCAGGTAGACGATGATGCTGAAATTCTGGCGCACCCACTCCAGGTTGCCCAGAAAATAACCGGCCGAAACCAGACCGCCCACCCAGAGCACGCAGCCCGTGATGTTGAATAGGAAAAAGCGGTGCGGGCACATGAGGGCGATACCGGCCACGAAGGGCGCAAACGTCCGCACGATGGGCACGAAGCGGGCCAGGATGATGGCCTTGCCGCCGTGCTTCTCATAAAAGTGATGCGCCTTGAGCAGGTGCTCCTTCTTGATGAAGCGGGAATCCCGCTGGAAGATGGCCGGGCCCACATGACGGCCGATGAAGTAGTTCACCGCGTCGCCCATGATACCGGCGGCCAGCAGTACCAGCAGCACATGGCCGTAGCCCATGAGCCCGGCACCGGCCACGACGCCGGAGGCGAAGAGCAGGGAATCCCCCGGCAGGAAGGGCGTGACCACGAGGCCGGTCTCGCAAAAGACGATGATGAACAGGATGGCATAGATCCACATCCCGTACTGTTCCACCAGTTCGAAGAGATGGGCGTCGATATGCAGGATGAAGTCCACCAGATATGTCAAAAATTCCATGTACACCTCGATAGGGATTTGAGACTGAAAGCCTTTCCCTTGTATCCCAGCCATGCCTGTGGCACAACACCTACAGCGGCCCTGCTCCCGCTGCGGGGACGCCTCCACCCCTTTTCCTGTCTCGCGAGGTCCCATGCCTGTCCGTTCCGCCGTCATCATGGCCCTGCTCTACCTGTTCATCACCGTCCCGGCCCTGGCCGATAACGGCTACAATCCCGGTTTCCGCACTCTGGGCTTCTGGCAGCAGGAAAGCGGCATCCGCGTGGACGTCAACGTCTGGTATCCGTCCGTGCGCGCACCGCGCTCCCTATCCTACGCGCCCTGGACCATCCGCGGCGCCCGCAACGGCAAGCCCGTACCCGGCCGCTTTCCTCTGATCCTGCTCTCCCATCCCTCGTCGGGGACGCGCTTTTCCTTCCACGATACGGCGGCAGCCCTGGCGGCCCGCGGCTTCGTGGTGGCCGCGCCCACCCATCCCCGCGACTGCATGGAGAACATGGACCATCTTTTCCTCTGGGAACAGCTCAAGGACAGGGCTCTGGAACTGTCGGCCACCATGGACCTGCTGCTGGCCGACAAAGACATCGGCCCCAGCATCGACCCCAAGCGCATCGGCGTCCTGGGCTACGGCAGCGGCGCTACGGCCGCCCTGCTGCTGGGCGGCGCCCTGCCCGACTGCTCCGGCTGGATGGACTACTGTCGCAAGGCCCCCCAGGACGATGCCTACTGCTATGATCAGCCCAGGGCCCGCATGGACAGCATGTGCGGCCATTTCCCGCTGGATCCGCGCAGCCTGACCGATCCCCGCGTCAAGGCCATCGCCGCCGTGGGCCCCACCTTCGGCATGCTGTTCAGCCATCAGGGGCTGGCCAGCCTGCAGCCGCACCTGCTGCTGGTGGGCCTTGAGCATGACGACCTGAGCATCTCCTCGCTGCATGCCGAGGCCCTGTATGAACGCATGGACAGAAAGCCCGCCCATCTGTTCCTGGACAAAGCGGACATGTCGCTGCTCATGGCCCCCTGTCCGTCCAGCCTGGCCAATGAGCTGCCCGAGATGTGCCATGACGAGCTGGATCCCCTGCGCCAGCAGCTGTTCAGCACGCTGACCCGCAGACTGGCCTCATTCTTCCTGGAATGGCTCGGTACCCAGGAAGGCCCGGAGAGCTTCTTCTCCCTCGGTACCGGCGAGTAGACCGTCCCTGGCTTGACAAGGTCCCGCCATTCTTCCTAGGAAGGGAAATCACCCCCGTATCAAGGACATAACGGCATGCGCCATCTCCAATCCCTGCTGGCCTGCGCCCTGCTGGCCTTGGCCGCCCTGGCCTGTGCGTGGCCCGCGCTGGACAAAAGTTCCCTGTTCACCGCAGCCGGCAGCACCACCGCCGATACGCCCCAGCAAACGGCCACCGTCAGCGGTCAATCCCTCCCGGAAGGCTGGACAGCCATGCCCGCGGGCGCCCGCTCCACCTATCTGGGCATCCACGGCGGTACCGTGCCGGTGAGCCTGCTGGTGAGCCGCGACGGCATGTCCCTGGTCTCCTTCGTGGGACAGACAGGCAATGACTTTCTGGAGCTGCTGCGCCGCGCCGACGTGCGCCTGCCCTCCCTGCTCACCAGCATCCTGGGCAGCAGCCATGGCGGCAGCATGCTCCTGGCAGGCCGCGCCCAGCGCAGCATGCCCGTCCTCTACGTCCTGGGCGACCGGCTGGCCGCCATGCCCCAGGGCCTGCAGGGCCTCCAGCCCTTCGGCCTTTCGGACAAGCCCCTGTCCATCGAGGGCAACATCTCCCTGCCGCCTCGCCGCAATCCGGCGGCACGGAGCTATCGCCTGCATATAGATCCCCGCTATCTCGACCCTCGCCACTAAAATCCCCACCCAGTGGAACAGTAGCACCGGCGCCACTGTTACTGGTGCCCAGTTACAGTCTGCCAAAGAGAAAAATGCGCTCTTTTGCCCCGCGCTTGCGCTGAATAACGTTGCTTTTATATATGTGTTATTCTATAATCATCAGAAAACAGGAGCTCCCGGTGACCATTCGCGAAAAACGTACCTCCATCAGCCAGTTCGCCGCAGCGTTACGGCAACGATCCCCTCAGGAAAAACGGGATCTGCTGGTCGCCGATACTCTGGATTCTCTGTGCCGGCATTGCGATCTGTATGATGCCGCCCGTGTCAGCAACAATCCCTTCCATCCTGAATTGCTGCGTACCATCGCCGCCGCGGACCTTTCTTCCGAGGCTCTCTTCTCGCTTTTCGAATGCCTGGCCGTCTTGGTCCACCTGCGCAAGCTGGCCCATCCGGCCATCCCGCTGGACGAAGCGGAAGAGGAGCTGCTGTTCCAGTTCGAACACAGCGGGGAATGGCTGCCGGACGACACGACCCTGGTAGCGGACTGGTACTGGCGTACATCGGCTGCCCTTCCCAGCCATTAGCGTTCCTCCCTTTCAGCGTCTTCCATGCTGAAACCACCCTTTCGGGTGGTTTTTTTATTGCTGTGCCGCCCGCAGAAAGACATAAAAAAAGCCCGCCGAAGCGGGCCTTTTCTTTTACAGAGTCACAGCTGCCCTACAGGACGCGGCCAATCAGGACGAAGCAGACCGTACCGGCCACCAGGCAGTACAGCAGGAAGGGCCAGATGGTCCGGCGCAGAATGATACCTTCCTTGCCGATCATGCCCAGCACAGCGCACACAGCCACGATGTTGTGGATACAGATCATGTTGCCGGCAGCGCCGCCCACGCCCTGGGCAGCCACGATGATGTACTTACCGAGAGCGGGGTAGTTCAGCAGACCGCCCATATCCCACTGGAAGTTACCGAACAGCATGTCGGACACGGTGGCGGAACCGGTGATGAAGGCACCCAGGCCACCCACCACAGCGGCCAGCATGGGCCAGATGCCGCCGGCCACATCAGAGGCGAACATGGCCATGGCCATGGGCATGGAGGGCAGGGCCGCGCCGTCAGGACCGGCGGTGTTGACGCCGGAACCCTTAAGAATGGACACCAGGGCCACAGCAGCCACCAGGGCGATGGTGGGAGCGGACATCTTTTCCAGAGCGGTACCCCAGGCCTGACGGACCTTTTCACCGCTCATCTTGTGCAAACCGATGGTGATGATGGACACCAGGATGAAGGGAATGGTACCGGGCAGGTTGAGCAGGGCGATCTTGGAGGTCACGCCCTGGTAACCCAGGATGTTGGTCAGGCCCACGCTAAAGATGGGGTCGGTGACGATGGGCTTCAGGTGGAAGGCGGGCACGCGGGTCAGCACCAGCAGCAGACCGCACAGCACATAGGGCAGCCAGGCCATGGTCTGGCTCATGTGTTCCTTGTATTCGGTAGCGGAGCTGGCTTCCACGGAACCGGTCCATTCAGGATCCCATTCATCGTTGCGGGCAAAGTCCCACACGCCGTCGGTGGGCACGCAGAAGCCCTTCTTGGTCAGCCACACCAGGGCACCAAGGCCCAGCAGACCGCCGAGCATGGAGGGCAGTTCGGGACCCACCAGCCAGGCCAGGATCAGGTACGGCACCAGGAAGCAGACAGAGGCCATGATGCAGTATTTCCACGCGCGGAAACCTTCCATCCAGGACTTGTTCTTGCCGAAGAAGCGGGTCATGAAGCCCAGCATGAAGATGGGCAGGATGATGGCCATGGGCAGGTGCATGAGGGTGACGTATTCACCGATGGTCTTGTAGGCCATGGCAGGGTCAGAGAAGTTCATGGCCTGCATGGCAAAGGTCTCGATGGATTTGAAGCCCTGCAGCACGGGGGTACCCACGGCGCCAAAGGTCACGGGCACACTGTTGAAGGCCAGACAGATAACGGCGGCGCACAGGGGCGGGAAGCCCAGGCCCAGCAGCAGGGGAGCGGCCAGAGCAGCAGGCGTACCGAAACCGGCAGCACCTTCGATGAAGGCGGCGAACATGAAGCCGATGATGATGGTCTGCAGACGTTTGTCGGGGCTGATCTTCTTCATGCCGGCCTGGATGGTTTCCATGGCGCCGCTGTACTGCATGGTATAGTAGATCAGCAGCGCGCCGAACACGATGATCAGCACGCCCACAGCCGTGATGGTGCCTTCGATGGACAGAGCCACAAGACGCAGGGGTTCCTGACCCCAGAAGGCAAAGGCCAGCACCACACCGGCAAGCCAAGCGATGGGCATGGCGCGGGTGGAGGGCCAGCGCATGCCGGCCATGAGGATCAGGGCAATCAGGATCGGGATGAAGGCAAGAAATGCCAGAAGACCGATGGACATGAGACCTCCTCTGCAAGTGTCCATGTTGAACATGTCCCGGCCGCATATTTTCGCACCACACGCAGCCGTGACCTTCCCCAAACCGGCGGCATGTCATCATGCCGCATTACGGTCGTGACCTTGCCGCATGGCCGTGGGCCCACCGGCGCTCCTTCAGGTTCGCCAGGAAAAGGCCTTGATCATACGGCGTTTTCGAACAGACCGCGGTCTTCCTCAAAACCGCCCGGGAAACCCGGTGTCCGTTCAAAAATCCCTCCTGTCCCTGCTGCCGGGGCGCCCTGGGCTGCACCCGGCCCGGCACAAGGCCGGCGATCCCTGCAGGCCCGGACAGGTCAGGCCCGCATGGCAAGGCGGCGGCGCGCCACAAGGCACGCCGCCGCTCGTTTACGGTTAGTGCTTCAGGTTTTCGGCCACCAGTTCCGCGATGTGCGAAACCTTGACCTTCATGCCCTGCTTTTCCACACCACCACGCAGCTGCATGACGCAGCCGGGGCAGTCCATGACCACGCGGGAAGCGCCGGTCTCTTCGATGTGCTTCAGCTTCTTGGCCAGTAGCGTACCGGAGATCTCGGGGAACTTCATGGAGTAGGTACCACCGAAGCCGCAGCACACGTCTTCTTCGGCGCACGGCACATAGGTGGCCGCGTCGGCGATGAGGTCGCGCGGGGCCTTGGTCACGCCCAGGCCACGGCAGATGTGGCAGGAAGCGTGGTAGGTCACCTTTTCACCGCTGTTGTTGAAGTCCTTCTCGGTCAGGCCGAGGACATCATGCACGAAGGAGCTGTAGTCCGTCACCTTGTCGGAGAAGAGCTGCACGCGGGCGGCGTCGGCCTTGCCTTCCAGGATGTGGGGGTACACATGCTTCAGGTGGGAGGCGCAGCTGGCGCACAGGGTGATGATGGCGTCGTACTTGCTGGCGTCGAAGGCTTCCAGGTTCTGCTTGGCCACATCCACGGAGGTCTTGCGCTGACCCATCATTTCCAGAGGCAGGCCGCAGCAGGTCTGGGCCATGGGGTATTCCACGGCCACGCCGCGGGCGCCCAGCACCTTGACGCAGGCTTCCAGCTGTTCGGGATAGATGAAGTCTTGGGCGCAGCCGCCGAAGATGGCCACACGGTAGCGCGGGGTGGCCACGCGCGGGGCGATCTTGGCCCAGCGGTCACGGAAGGCTTCGTTGGCGATGGCGGGCAGGGCCTTGAAGCCGTGCTTGCCAAGGAACATGGCAGGCAGGTGACGCTGGAACTGGGTGCCGCCGGTGAAGGGCTTCTGGGCGTAGGAGGCGAACTTGAGCAGGCTGTGGAACATCTTGCGGTTCTTCATCACAGCAGCCATCAGGGTGCCTTCCACACCACCGCCCTGCTCGTCGGTCAGGCGGGAGCGGATCTCGCGGATCAGGCGGGGCAGGTCGATGCCGCCGGCGCAGACGTTCTTGCAGGATTCGCAGCCCACGCAGTTCTGGCACAGCACCTTGGCCTTGTCCTTGCCATGGAAGAAGTAGGTCAGGATCAGGCCGATGGCGCCGATGTAGATGTAGCCCATCTTGTGGCCGCCCACCAGACGGAACACGGGGCAGACGTTGGCGCAGGCGCCGCAGCGCACGCAGCGGAAGATCTGGGAGAACAGCGGATCACGGGCGATCTCGGTACGGCCGTTGTCCAGGAAGACCACGTGCATGACCTTCTTGTTGTCCTCACAGGCGCCGCATTCGCCGGCACCGGCCATGAAGGTGGCGTACGCGGTCAGGCGCTGGGCCGTAGCGTTACGGGGCAGCACCTGCAGGGCGGTCAGGGCCACTTCCAGGTTGGGCACCAGCTTGTCCAGGCCGGCGATGGCCACATGGACGCGAGGCAGGGTGGTGACCATGCGGGCGTTGCCTTCGTTGGTCACGGTGCTGACGGCGCCCATTTCGGCCACGGCGAAGTTGCAGCCGGAGATGCCCATGTCGCCGTTGATGAACTTGCGGCGCAGCTGCACGCGGGCCACCTTCACCAGGCGCTGGATGTCTTCGGCATCCTGCTTGACGCCGGTCTCCTTGGTGAAGTCGTCGGCCACCTGATAGCGGGACAGGTGGATGGCGGGCATGACCATGTGCGAGGGACCTTCGTGGCGCAGCTGGATGATCCATTCACCAAGGTCGGTCTCGTCCACGATGAACCCTTCCTTTTCCAGGTAAGGGTTCAGCTGGATTTCTTCAGCGGTCATGGACTTGGACTTGATGACGCGCTTGACGTTGTTCTCGCGGGCGATGCTGGCGATGATGCGGTTGGCATCCTCGGCAGTGGCGGCACGGTGCACATGCACGCCGCGCTCTTCGGCCACACGGCGGAACTGTTCGTACAGTTCTTCCATGTGCTTGCAGGCGTCGTCCTTGGCGTCGGCGATCTGTTTGATCAGGCCTCGTTCGTCCACTTCCTTGAACACAGCTTCACGGTTGGCGCGGTAGGCCACGGCAAAGGTGTCGAGGGTACGGCGCAGAAAGCTGTCCTCAAGGGCGGAATCAATATCCTTGCGGTAATCCGAAAGGGTTTTGGGTGCGGTGTGGCTCATGGCTTAGTCCTCCAGAAGAATGATATGCAATTCCAGCGGGCCATGAACGCCCACGGCGGCCACGCGCTCGATATCGGCGGTACGGCTGGGGCCGCTGATCAGGGTCGTGTAGTTGCCGCCCTTGGGGTTGGCCATGAGCAGCTCACGCATGCGACCGGCGATCTCGGGCAGGGTGCGCACCAGCTTGGACTTGGCCAGCAGCAGCACGTGGATCTCGCTGATCATACCGGCCAGACGGGCATTTTCGTTGTCGGTGTTCACCAGACAGGTGGCACTGGAAGACACGCCCATCTCGGCGGAGGTCAGCCCCACGTCGATACCGGCCAGATGGTTGCGCAGACCTTCACGGATGCACAGGAAGCCCTTTTCCTTGCAGGCGGCTTCCAAGGTGGCGAAGTCTTCGTCGTTCAGGACAGGAGCGGCCACGATGCGCTGCACGCGGGTGGGCACACCGTTGGGGCCGTTGGGGCCCTTTTCCACGTCCTCGTCCGCCATCAGTTCGCACGGGGCTTTGTTTTCGCACACGTCCACCACATACTGCAGCGCGGCGGCCATGTTGGGCAGCTCCTGCACCACGGCGTTGACGGCCGTGGCTTTGGCGGTGAAGTCCTGAACAAGATCCTGGATTTCTTCAGGGGCCATTGATGTCTCCTTATAATGAATGCCGCACCCTATTTGAGGGTCTCGGCATAGATCTGGATAGTATGCTTGACCTGCACGGGGTCATTGTTGTGCGAGAGCACGTCTTCCAGCTGCATCATGCAGGCGGGGCAGCCGGCGGCCACCACATGGGCGCCCGTGGCCACCACGTTGTCACGCTTGCGCTGGCCGATGACACGCGACAGGTCGTAGTGGAAGAGGTTGAAGGAACCGCCGCAACCGCAGCAACGGTCGGCTTCTTTCATCTCCACCAGCTTGTAGTTGGGGTTGGTCTTGATGATGGTGCGCGGTTCCTCGGAGAGGCCCAGGGCCTTCTTGAGGTGGCAGGAGTCGTGATAGGTCACGGTCTTGGCGCCGGGCAGGCTTTCCACGGCTTCGACCTTGAGCACCTTCACCAGGAATTCGTTGATGTCCATGGTGATGGCGGCCAGGGCCTCGGCCTGATGCTGTTCCACGCTGCCCAGGCGGGCGGCGTAGCGGGGCCACAGTTCCTTGATGGTGGAGGTACAGGAGGAACAGGCGGTCAGCACGTAGTCGAAGCTGCTTTCGCCAAAGGCGGCCAGGCTCTTGGCCATCTGCTGCACCATGCCTTCGGCGTCGCCGGAGGACAGGGCCGGGATACCGCAGCAGGCGAAGCTGCTGGGCATGTAGATGGCCACGTTATGGTGGTGCAGCACCTTGATGCAGGCTTCGGACACATCCACGTACAGCTTGTCGCCCATGCAGCCGGGGAAGAAGGCCACCTTCAGACCGCCCATGACGCGGGGCTCGTCCAGGTTGCCGTAGATGGCGTGCAGGGGCTTGAGGGCCAGGGAACGGATGTGGCGGTCGCCCAGCATGAAGTTGAGCATGGGAGCACAGGCCGTGTTCTGGGTGTCCTTGTTGCTGCGGAAGATGACGCGCTGCATGGGCGCGCCCACCCGCATGGCAAAGTTGAACAGGCCGGGGTACGGCAGCAGGGCACGGAACACCATCTTTTTGACCGGGTGCAGGCCAAGATAGGTGTTCACGATCTCGCGAGCCTCCATGAAGATGTCCATGATCTTCACACCGGAGGGGCAGTTGGCCTCACAGGAGCCGCACAGCAGGCAGCGGCCCAGCTTGTCGGCCACGGCCTCGGGGTCGGCGATCATTTCGTGGGCCAGATTGTCCACCAGGGCCAGCTTGCCGCGGGCCACGTCGGCTTCCATCATGGTGGCGCCGAACATGGGGCAGACAGCCTGGCACATGCCGCACTTCATGCAGGCGATGATGCGGTCGTCAAGCGTCATCAGACGCTTTGCCAGTTTCTTCAGGTCGCTCATGGCGTGTCTCCCTAAATGCCCACCAGCTTGGTGGGATTGAGCAGACCCTTGGGATCCAGAGCGCGGCGCAGGCGCTGCGAGAAGAGGATGGTGCCGCGGGAGGTTTCCTTTTCCATCCACTTGGACTTGGCGGTGCCGATGCCGTGTTCACCGGACAGGGTACCGTGCAGGCTGATGGCCACATCGAACATTTCGTCGACGGCGGCTTCCACGCGGGCGAATTCTTCCTTGTCGCGCTTGTCGCACAGGAAGGTGGGATGCAAGTTGCCGTCACCGGCATGACCGAAGGTGCCCACTTCGACATTGTACTTCTTGGCGATGTCGTTGACGGCCTTCATCATGGCAGGGATCTGGGAGCGCGGCACGGTGGCGTCTTCGAGCACGGTGGTGGGCTTGCAGCGGGCCAGCACGGGCAGGGCCTGGCGGCGGGCTTCCCACAGCTTGAACTTTTCGGCGGCGTCCTTGGCCACATGCACGGCCACGGCACCGGTCTGCTGCAGCACGCGTTCCACGACCACGGCTTCGTCAGCCACCTGGGCGGGATGGCCGTCCACTTCGATGAGCAGGATGGCCGCGGCGTCGCGGGGCAGGCCGGCCTTGGTGTAGTCGTCCACGCGCACGATGGTGTTGTTGTCGAGGAATTCCAGCGTACAGGGCACCACGTGGGCGGCGATGATGCCGGCCACGGCTTCGGCGGCCTTCTGCATGTCATCGAACACGGCCATCAGGGCCTTGGAGGCCTGCGGCGGGGGCACCAGCTTGAGCACGGCCTGGGAGATGATGCCCAGGGTGCCTTCGGACTGCAGCATCATGCCGGCCAGGTTGTAACCGGTGACGCATTTGACGGTGCGGGAACCGCTCTTGACCAGCTCGCCGGTGGCGTCAAAGAATTCCAGGCCCATCAGGTAGTCCTTGGTGACGCCGTACTTCAGGCCACGCAGACCACCGGCGTTTTCGGCGATGTTGCCGGCCAGGGTGGACACGGCCTGGGAACCCGGATCCGGGGGATAGAACAGGTTTTTCTTGGCAACCTCGGCAGCGAAAGTGGCCGTGACCACGCCGGGTTCCACCACGGCGTACAGGTCGTCGGAGTTGATCTCAAGGATGCGGTTCAGGCCGTTGGTCAGGATGACCACGCTTTCCTTGCTGTCCGGGATGGTGCCGCCGGACAGGTTGGTACCGGCACCGCGCACGGTCATGGGAATGCCGTAGTCATAGAGTTTTTTCACACAGATGCCGAGCTGCTCGGTGGTGGTGGGACGCAGCGCAAAGGCGGGCACCACGGGGGGCAGCACCGCGGAATCATAGGAATAACTCTGGCGGTCAGCTTCGGAGCTGAACACGTTTTCCTTGCCGAGGAGATCTTCAAATTCTTTGATAAGCGCCTGGCTTGCCATAAGGGCCTCCTGTTACTCATGAAATATGCTCATCAACCCGGGCTCCCGACCGGGCCTGCACCCAATCTACCCGGAACACGAAAAAAAGAGCACGCAGCAAGACCTGCTCCGAAGAATAGGTTGATCCGGGCCGAATGAATTTTTTTAGCAAGAATTTCTTTTTTTGAAAAGGTAAAACTGCTCCCCAACCTGCTGTTGCAAAGAAAAAAGAGGATCCTCTTTTTCTTGTATTTTTAAAAATATTTTATAAAATACGGCCATAAACTCCTTCTCTTCTTTTATTAAGGCAAAATGTACAAAAAATGCGGCAACACAGATGATACAATCACTCTTTTCCAAAGAACGTCCACACAAAAGAGAAAGAATAGATATGCAATATGCTCTTCATTTTGCACATTACTGCAGTCTCTCTCATGCACACTTATCTTACTGGTAAGAAATCAAAACAAAAAATTTTTCTATATCCTGTCCAGAATCTTCCGGAAACACTTTTTCTGCTCCCTATGCAGGCTTTGAGATTGTCTATTTTTTCTCATTCGCCAAATACATAATATATTCAAAGGCTTCTGCGCTCACAGGCTGAACGGAGAGACGGCTGCCCCGGCGCATGAGCTCCATGCCGGCCAGGGCTGCATGCGCGGACAGTTCCTTGCGGCTCAGGGCAGGCAGGGCCTTGTGCAGGCGCACGTCCACCATCTCCCAGATGGGCTTTTCCGGCGTGGCCCGGGGGTCGAAATGATTGTTCTCAGGGTCCTGTGCCGTATGGTCGGGATACGCCTCGCGCACCACTTCCACCACGCCCACGATGGAGGGGTCGGCACCGCTGTGATAGAAAAAGCCCAGGTCGCCTTTTTTCATGGCCTTCATGAAGTTGCGAGCCTGATAGTTGCGTACGCCGTCCCAGGACGTGGTCTGCCCGGGCGCGGCCTCCAGATCCTGCCAGGAGTAGCAGCCCGGCTCGCTCTTGAACAACCAGTAATTCATGGTACCTCCTTTTTATCAGGATATATTCTCAAAAAGAAAATGGCAAGTGTTCTGGAAAGATGCAGGGCACGCAGGGGGCGGGAAGACCTTTTTGGGAAAAGGCCTCCTCCTTGCATCCCCCTCCCCTCCCAAAGCTTTTTCTCTGAACGATAGGGAAAGTCCCCGTCGCCGGACAAAAAGCGTCAGCATCGTCCTCTGCAAACGGACAGGAAGTCACGTGATATGTAGCGGCCGCACCATAGACGGAAAACCTGCTTCCCCCGTGACGTGGTGATACGGACGCCACCGTCACTTATTCCCCTGCATACCGTTCCCGCGTTTCACGCCCAGGCCGAGGCAGTCCCCCTCCCCTGCCTCGGGAGGAATGGGCATCACCTCCGCCCTCCATCCTTTTCGGGTCATGAAAAGTCGCCGGCAACTGACGGACAACGACGGGGACCGACGGCCAGCCCCTGACAAAAGTTTTTTCGGGGTTGGGGAGAGCACGAGAGGGGAAGGGGCAGTTTTTACAAAAAACGCCCCTTCCCCTCTCGTCCCCCCTACTCCACGGCTCCCACAACACCCATCCCCCAAAAACAACGGCGGCCCCGAAAGGCCGCCGTGACGAAGGCATGACACGCGGGAGGCCGCGCCCTCACAGGGGGCACGGCCGTCCTGCCTGTTATTCCATATCTTCCGTAAGGATCATGTGGCGCGCGGCCGCGGTCTCGTCCAGACGGCGGACGGGCATCTTCACCGGAGCATCCAGCAGCTGCTGGGGATCGGACTTGCCCAGGGCCACGATCTCGCGCAGGGCCTCGATGTAGGCATCCAGGGTCTGCTTGCTCTCGGTCTCCGTGGGCTCGGCCATGAGGCATTCATGGACGATGAGCGGGAAGTAGACCGTGGGCGCATGGAAACCGCGGTCCAGCAGGGCCTTGGCGATGTCCAGGGCACGCAGGCCTTCGGGAGCGGAGGCCACGAACTCGTGGGCGCAGATGCGGTCGAAGGGCACATCGAGCACGCCCTCCAGCTTCTTGCGCAGATAGTTGGCATTGAGGCTGGCGAACTCGGCCGCGCGGGTCAGGCCCTCGGCGCCCAGACGCATCATGTAGGCCAGGGCCTTCAGCACCACGGCGAAGCTGCCGTAGAAGGGACCGATGTGGCCGATGCTCTGCGGCAGATCGTAGTCCAGAGCATAGCTGCCGTCTTCGGCCTTGCGCACACGCGGCGCGGGCAGGAAGGGCAGCAGGCGCTCGCCCACACCCACGGGACCGCAGCCGGGGCCACCGCCGCCGTGGGGCGTTCCCAGGGTCTTGTGGACGTTGAGGTGCACCACGTCGAAGCCCACGTCGCCCACACGCATCTTGCCCAGGATGGCGTTCATGTTGGCGCCGTCGTAGTACAGCAGGGCATCTTCGCGGCGCAGCACTTCCACGATGCGCGGCAGATGCAGCTCCAGCAGGCCCAGGGTGTTGGGGTTGGTCATCATCAGACCGGCCACCTGGTCGGGATACTTGGCCATGGCTTCTTCAAGGGCGGCGGGGTCCACCATGCCGTCACGCGAAGGCACGTTGACGATCTCGAAGCCCGCCAGCACGGCCGAGGCGGGGTTGGTGCCGTGGGCCGAGTCGGGGATGAGCATCTTGGTGCGGTTGCGGCCCTTGGCCTTGTGGTAGGCGGCAATGAGCTTGACGCCGGTATATTCGCCGTTGGCCCCGGCCATGGGCTGGAAGGTGAAGGCCTTCATGCCCGTGACCTCGCACAGCCACCGTTCGGCGTCATACAGGCATTGCAGGGCGCCCTGGGCCAGTTCGCCGGAAAGCTGGGCCAGCAGGGGATGCATGCGGGCAAAGCCCGGCAAGGCGGCCACGTATTCCGTGAACTTGGGGTTGTACTTCATGGTGCAGGAGCCAAGGGGATAGAAATTGGCATCCACGCTGTAGTTGAGCTTGGACAGATTGGTGAAGTGGCGCACCACGTCCAGCTCGGAGCACTGGGGCAGGCGCGGCGCACTCTTGCGCAGCAGGGCTTCGGGCAGCATCTGCGCGGCGCGGGGCGCGTCGTCGTCCACAGGCAGGGCCAGACCGGGAGCGCGGCGGCCTTCTACGGATTCGGCAAAGATGGTTTTCACAGCAGACCTCCCAGCTTTTCGACCATGGCATCCACCTGCGCACGCGTGTTGCATTCGGTGCAGGCCAGCAAGAGCACATCATCCATGCCCGCATAGGCACGGCCCACAGGATAACCGGCGGCCACGCCCTGACGCAGCAGGGCCTGCACCACCTCTTCGGCGGGACGCGGCAGGCGCAGGGCCACTTCGTTGCCGAAGGGCGCGTCATTGAACAGCGAGACACCGGGCAGGGCCGTGAGCTTTTCCACCGCGTAGCGGGCCAGGGCCATGCCGTGTTCGGCCACGCGGGCCAGACCGTCCGGGCCCACCAGCGAAAGGTACATGAGCGCGCGCAGGGCGCACAGGGACTGGTTGGAGCAGATGTTGGACGTGGCCTTGGCGCGCCGGATGTGCTGCTCGCGGGCCTGCAGGGTGAGCACATAGCCGGTGCGGCCTTCCAGATCCGTGGTGCGGCCCACGATACGGCCGGGGAACTGGCGGATATGCTCCTTGCGGCAGGTCATGATGCCCAGATAGGGGCCGCCGAAGCTCAGGGGCTGGCCCAGGCTCTGGCCTTCGGCCACGGCGATGTCGGCGCCCATCTCGCCGGGAGTCTTGAGCACGGACTGCATGACCGGATAGACGGAGATGACGCCCAGAGCCTTGCAGGCGCGGGCATGGGCGAAAAGCTCGCTGAAGTCGGCCACGGCGCCGAAGAAGTTGGGGTTCTGCACCAGCACGGCGGCGCAGGTGGCGTCCACGGCGGCCTTGAGGCCTTCCATGTCGCTCAGGCCGTCCTTGTGGGGCACGGTCACCAGGGTGATGTCCAGGCTGGAGGAGTAGGTCTCCAGCATGGCCCGCCAGATGGGATTGATGCACTGGTCCACCACCAGCTTTTTGCGGCGGGTGGCGCGCACGGCCATCATGCAGGCCTCGAACAGGGCCGTGCCGCCGTCATAGACGGAGGCATTGGCGCAATCCATGTCCAGCAGGCGGCTCACCGCGGTCTGGTATTCGAAGATGGCCTGCAGGGTGCCCTGCGAGCATTCGGCCTGATAGGGCGTGTAGGAGGTATAGAATTCGCTGCGGCCGGAAAGGGCGTCCACGGCGCGGGGCACATAATGGGCGTAGAAGCCCGCGCCCAGGAAGGAGGCGGAGGGCGAGACGTTGGCGGCGGCCAGGTCCTCGAAGTAGCGGCACACGGCGAATTCGCTCTGCCCCTTGGGCAAATCGAAATGTTTGGGGCGCATTTCAGGCGGGATGTCCGCAAAAAGGTCATCAAGGTTGCGCACACCCACGACGGAGAGCATTTCCTGCACTTCGTCCGGCGTATGGGGAATGAATGGCATAGGGGAGCTCCTTGCAGCGAAGGCTGCCGTGCTGGTGGAAAAAAGGCGGCAGGGCCGGGGCCCTGCCGCTCCACGGACTAGTGCTGCTCGTTCTTGCAGTGTTCTTCGTAGGCCGCGGCGTCCATCAGTCCTTCGGGCTGGGCGGACAGCTTCACGCGCACGATCCAGCCGGCGCCGTAGGGATCGCTGTTCATGACTTCGGGAACGTTCTCCAGCTCGGTGTTCACGGCCACCACCGTGCCGCTGACGGGCGAGATCAGGTCGCTGGCCGCCTTCACGGATTCCACGGCGCCGAACTCGCTGCCGGCGGTCAGTTCGTCACCTTCGGCGGGCATGTCCACATAGGTGATGTCACCCAGGGATTCCTGGGCGAAATGGGTGATGCCGAGGACAGCTTCTTCACCGTTGACTTTGGCCCATTCGTGGGACGCACTGTACAGGAGGTCTTCGGGATTGCTCATGGTCTTCTCCTTGGTCCGGGGCGATGCGCTGTCCCGGAAGTTGATGTCAGCATCTGTGGCGGGGCGAGGGGCCCCGGCAGTCCGCCATCCGCATGGTGCTGCCGGGCCTCCCCTGCCCTGCCGGGATCTTTCCTGAAATATGGCTGGAGTACCGTCTTTCTTCGTCCGGCCGCGCCGGACAAGGGACGGCGGACAGGCTCCGTACCGGCCCGCAAAAGCCGGGACGCCCCGTGCCTAGGCCAGCTTCTGGCGGGCCGTGCCTTCCTTGTAGAAGGGCGCTTCGGTGACCGTGGCCTTGAGCTGGCTGCGCGAGGCCTGCACCAGATAGGCGGCGGCATCGGCCTTGTCGGCGTCGGCCCAGGCAAAGGCCACCACATGGCCCAGCGAAGGCGCGAACGAACCGCTGGTGACCACGCCCGCCGGGGTGCCGTCTTCCAGCAGGAGCGCATCGCCGTTGCGGGCGGCGCGGCGGCCTTCGATGCTCAGGGCCAGCAGTTTCTGGCGCACTTCCTGCGCGCCTTCACGGCCCACATACGGGGCGGTGCTGGTCAGCATGCGGCCCATGCCCGCCTCGGCCGGGGTGTGATTTTCGTCCAGCTCGTGGCCATAGAGGGGCAGACCGGCTTCCAGACGCAGGGTATCGCGCGCGCCAAGGCCCACAGGCTTGACCCGCTCATCGGCCAGCAGGGCTTCCCACAGGGCCTGGGTCTGTCCGGCAGGCACGTAGAGCTCGAAACCCAGCTCACCGGTGTAGCCGGTGCGGCTCACCAGCAGCTCGCAGCCCTGCCAGGCCTCGCTGCGGAAGCCGAAATAGGGCATGTCGCGCAGGCTGCGGCCCAGCAGGGTCTCCAGTACGTCCACGGCTTCTGGGCCCTGCAGGTCGATCTTGCCGGTCTGCTCCGAGATGTCGGTCAGGGCCACGCCTTCGGGCAGGCGGGCACGCAGGGTGGCAAAGTCCCCGGCGGCGCAGGCGGCATTGACCACCACCATGAAGTCGTCCGGGCCGAAACGGTAGACGATGCAGTCATCCAGCACCGTCCCCTTTTCCGTCAGCAGGAAGCCGTAGCGGCAACGGCCAGGGGCCAGCGTGGCCAGGTTGTGGCTCACGGCGGCGGCCAGCGCCGCATCGGTACCGGTGCCCTGGATGCGGAACTCGCCCATATGGCAGATATCGAACAGACCGGCATGCTGACGGGTATGCTGGTGCTCCACGAGAATGCCCTCATACTGGATGGGCATCAGCCAGCCCGCGAAAGGCGCCATCTTGGCGCCGTGGGCCACATGCCAGTCCGTGAGCGGGGTCTTGAGTTCGGCCACGGTTCCTTCCTCCTTTCCGGCGCGGCTCCGGCCGGATGACGGATGGCACGGTCAGGACAGGGCCCGACCGGCCTGATGTTAGCGCAGAGAGGTCGCTCCTCCCCGAAGCGTGCGGGACCTGTCCCGGAACGCCCGGAGGGATGGCCTACAACGTCGTGAAAAACTGCTCCATGCGCTGCGGATCGCAATGGGAAAAATATTCCTGCCAGGCCACCCCGTTCAGGGCCCCGGCCAGCGCGTCGCTCCGGCAGCGCACCCCGCGCAGGCGCTCTTCCAGCCCGGCGATGTCCGCGGCGGCGAAAAAGTCCCCGCAGATGCGGCAGTCCCGGACCATGCCGTCCCGCACGTCCAGGCGCCAGTCCACCAGCCCCCAGGGGAAACGTTCGCGCCGCTGCAGGGTGAAGGCCGGCGAGGCGCCGTAATTCCAGTCCCAGCTGCGGTATTTGCGTTCCGCCAGTTCTTCCGCCGCCCGCAGCACCTCCGGCTCCAGGCTCCCCTCCCCGTCGGCGCAGTGGCGCAGCAGCGCGGCCCGCAGGTCTTCCATGCCGCTGCCCGGCGTCCAGAACTCGGAGATGTTGGCCACCCGTGAGCGTACCGAGGCGATGCCCTTGGAGCGGATCTTGTCCGGGTCCACATGCAGGGCCTGCACCAGCTCGCCAAAATCCAGCGATACCAGCAGGGTGCCGTGATGCAGGATGCGCCCCTGCCGCAGGGATTGCGCGCTGCCCGAGATCTTGCGGCCCCCGGCTTCCAGATCGTTGCGTCCGGTAAGGGTGGCCTGCACGCCGAGCTCGGCCAGCGCCGCGCAGACAGGACGCAGGTAGCGCGCGAAGTCCACGGTCTTGCGCCCGTGCGCATTCTCCATGAAGGAAAAATTGAGGTTGCCCAGATCATGATAGACCGCGCCGCCGCCGGTCATGCGGCGCACCACGGGCAGGCCGCGCCGGCGGACGAAGTCAGCGTCGATCTCGTCCAGCGTGACCTGATGGCGTCCCACGATGACGCTGGGAGCGTTCTGCCAGAGCAAAAACAGGCCCGGATGATCCGCGGGCAGCCATTGCAGCAGGCATTCTTCAAGAGCGAGATTGAGAGCAGGATCGGTGGAAGAAAGGGAAAGAAACTGCATGGGACGCTCCTGAAAAGACAGCCGACCGGTGCCGGGTCCGGCATAAAAATAGCATAGCTGCAGGGGCCCAACAAGAAATATTTCAGAAAATACTTTGTGAAATATGGCGTGAGGTCGAGCCCATGCCCGTCTGACGACAAGGGCGGCACAGGCCGCCTCCTGCCATCCCGAGACAGTGCAGGAGCATAACCTGCTGTGAGAAAAAAGGGAACGCCACCTTCCGGCACGCCCGGAAATATACGCCCATTCCAAAAGGCCGCACACGGGACCGGGCGCAAGGCTGACGCCGCTGTGCCATGTTTGGATGCAGAGGTGAAAGGGAATCATCCTTCTCAGGAAAACGATGTTCGCCAACGCAGTCTCACGCATACTATCCGCATACTGCGTCGATTTTTCCTGTTTATTTTTTGCAATACCAATGCAGGAATAAAGAGAAAACAGGAAAAAAACATCACTCTATCAGAAGACAGACTGTCATAAAAAATAATTTATGCAATCATGTGAAATGATTTTCTTATAAAATTTTTTTAAATATCTTATAAATTTCATCTATCGATTACAAATATTCATCTGTGATGGCGGGTACATCTTCGCGCCATCAGCCCCGTTTGCCCCTGCGGCCCGGCCATGGCAGGGCCCGATCCGCTCCTTCCGCAGCCGGGGATGGAGCAAGGGCACAAAAAAAGCGGGGAAGAGGCACAAGTCCTCTTCCCCGCCATGCGGACGCTTCGTCCTGCGGCCTAGTGGCAGCGGATGCCCGTCAGCAGATGGGCCATCTTTTCCTTCTTGGTGCGCAGGTAGGATTCGTTTTCGGGGCAGGCTTCGATCTCGATGGGCACGCGTTCCACGATCTCCATGCCGTAACCGGACAGACCCACGATCTTCTTGGGGTTGTTGGTCAGCAGGCGGATCTTGGTGATGCCGAGGTCCACGAGGATCTGGGCGCCGGTGCCGTAGTCGCGCAGGTCATCGGGGAAGCCCAGCTTGCGGTTGGCTTCCACGGTGTCGTAGCCCTCGTCCTGCAGGGCATAAGCGCGGATCTTGTTGGCCAGGCCGATGCCGCGGCCTTCCTGACGCATGTAGAGCAGCACGCCGCGGCCTTCCTTTTCGATCTGGCGCAGGGCGGCGGCCAGCTGGCCACGGCAGTCGCAGCGCAGGGAGCCCAGGGCGTCGCCGGTGAGGCACTGGCTGTGCACGCGCACCAGCACGGGTTCGGGCGTGGTGATGTCGCCCTTGACCAGGGCCAGATGGGTGCCGGGCTCGCGGTCGCTCTCGTAGGCGTAGACCGTGAAGTCACCGTACAGGCTGGGCAGGTGGGCCTTGGCATCGCATTTGACGGACACCTGGCCGCGACGCATGCGGTAGCAGATGAGGTCGCGCACGGAGGCGATCTTCAGGCCGTGCTCGGCGGCAAAGACTTCCAGGTCGGGCATGCGGGCCATGGTGCCGTCGTCCTTCATGATCTCGCAGATGACGGCGGCGGGCTTGAGACCGGCCAGACGGGCCAGGTCCACGCTGCCTTCGGTCTGGCCGGCGCGGGCCAGCACGCCGTCGGGACGGGCGCGCAGGGGGAAGACGTGACCGGGGGTCACCAGGTCGTCGGGACGGGCGCCGTCGGCCACGGCGGTCTTGATGGTGGTGGCGCGGTCGGCGGCGGAGATGCCGGTGGTGATGCCTTCGCGGGCCTCGATGGACACCGTGAAGTTGGTGCCGAAACGCGAGCCGTTATGTTTGGCCATCAGGGGCAGTTGCAGCTTGTCGGCCATTTCGCCGGACATGGGCAGGCAGATGAGACCACGGCCGAACTTGGCCATGAAATTGATGGCTTCAGGGGTCACGAATTCGGCGGCCATGGTCAGGTCGCCTTCGTTTTCCCTGTCCTCATCGTCCACAAGAATGATCATTTTGCCCTGCCGGATCTCGGCAATGGCTTCTTCAGTGCTGCACAGAGGCATGTCAATTCCTTGGCTTGTGCCGTACGGGACGGCGTTATCTTCGTTTGTGCCTAAAGGTAGGGCCGCTCTGCCGTCCTGTCAACGGGGGACGCGCTTTGGGGCCGGGCCGTGGCCGGGCATGCCCTCCGCAGGGAGCCCGAAGGCGGGCAGGGGCATCCGGCGGCCCGGAGCCGCGGCTAGCCCTCGTTGCGGGGCAGATCGCGCAGGGGCTGCCCCAGCAAAAAGGGCAGTTCGGCTGCCGTCAGCGCGCCGCGCTCCACACAGAGCTGGCGGAAGGCGGCGTCGTACCGCTCCATGGCCGCGGCGGCCTCACGGTCGCCCATGTCCAGCAGGACGAAGTACTGGCGCACGTCGCAGGCTTCCTCATGGGCCTGCACCAGCTCCTCCCACAAACGGCGCTGCGCGTCGGGCAGGGGCAGCAGGGCGATGGCCGCCCGGCGGTCCAGGGCCGGGACGTCCCGCAGCAGGGCCTCCAGCGGCCGGGTATCCTCGCAAAACAGCACGCCGCACTGCACGGGACGCCGCTCATAGATGGTACAGCCCGTGCCGGGCGCATAGGCCAGGCACTGCCACGGATGCGGGGCCTTGCCCGTACCGGCCAGTTTGATCATCTCGTTCTCCAGCTGGGCCAGGCCGCCGCCCATGCCGTCCTGCCGGGCCCACTGGCCGCGACGCAGGCAGACGAGCATCTCCGGCTTCAGGGCGCCCGAGGACAGCAGCGGGGCATCGTCCCGCAGCAGGCCGGGCCCGCCCAGTTCACAGCAACGGCCGCAACGGCGGCACACAGGCGCGTTATCCGGCATGGCTGCCTTCCTCCTTCTCATGCTCGGCGCGGGCGGCACGGTTGGCCTCGAAACGCTGTCCGAAGCGGCGGGTGAGCCAGCGCGAGAAGTCTTCCATATAAGCGTAATACACGGGCGTGATGTACAGGGTCACCAGCTGGGAGAAGCACAGGCCGCCCACCACCGCCAGGCCCAGGGGACGGCGGGCCTCGGCGCCGGCACCCATGCCGATGGCGATGGGCAGCGCACCCATGAGGGCCGCCATGGTGGTCATCATGATGGGACGGAAACGCACATGACAGCCTTCGGTGATGGCGTCCAGCGGCGTGCGCGAGGGGTCATGACGCTGGGCTTCCAGAGCGAAGTCCAGCATCATGATGGCGTTCTTCTTCACGATGCCCAGCAGCATGATGACGCCCACGAAGCCGTAGAGGTCCAGCGGCTGGCCGAATATCCAGAGGGTGAACAGGGCCCCGAAGCCCGCCGACGGCAGGCCGGAAAGGATGGTCAGCGGGTGGATGAAGCTCTCGTAGAGGATGCCCAGCACCAGATAGATGACCACGATGGCCAGCAGGAGCAGCCAGCCCATGCCCTTGAGCGAATCCTGGAAGGCCTGGGCCGTGCCCTGGGACTTGGCGCTCACCGAGTCGGGCAACAGCGGCAGGCTGACGCGTTCCACGGCGGCCACGCCTTCGCTCAGGGCCACGCCGGGACGCAGGTTGTACGAGATGGTCACGGCCGGGAACTGGCCGTCATGGTTCACGGCGATGGGGCCCACGCCGGGGCTCATCTTGGCCACGGTGGACAGAGGCACCAGCCCGCCGCTGGACGAGCGCACATACAGGCGCGTCAGGGCATCCGGGTTGCGCTGGAAGTCTTTGCGCACCTCCACGAAGACCGTGTAGTCGTTGGTGGGCGCGTAGATGGTGGAGACTTCGCGCGAGCCGTAGGCCGTCTGCAGGGCCAGCTCGATCTGCCCGGCGCTGATGCCCAGGGCCGAGGCGCGGTTACGGTCGATGGTCACCCGGATCTCGGGGTTCTTGAGCTGGAGGTCGCTGTTGACGTCCTGGATCTCCGGCACCTGGCGCAGGGCGGCCTCCACCTTCTGGGCACATTCGAAGAGCTCCTGCATATTGGTACCGGTGAGGGTGTACTGGTACAGGGCCTTGGTGGAACGCCCGCCGATGTTGATGGCCGGCGGCACGCGCAGGAAGACCTGCATGGCCGGCGAGGTGTTGAGCTCGCGGCGCAGGCGCTGCACCACGGTCTGGATGTCCGGACGCTCGCCGTGGGGCTTGAGGTGGATCATGAGCGTGCCGTTGCTCATGCTCTGGCTGCTGCCCACGATACCCACCACGGAATTGAAACGGTCCACATGCGGGTTGTTGCGCAGCACCTCGTCCAGCTTGTGCTGGGCCTTGACCATGCCTTCAAAGGAGATGCCCTGCTCCGCCTCGGTGGTGGCCACCACAAAGCCCATGTCTTCGCTGGGCAGAAAGCCCTTGGGCACGATGACGCCCAGCCAGCCGGTGGCCAGCAGCAAGAGGAGCGAGAAGATCAGCGTGGTGCGGCGATGCCGCAGCACCACATCCAGGGAGCGGGCGTACTTGTCGGCCAGCCATTCGAAGGCGCGCTCCAGCTTGCCGTAGATGCCCTCATAGCCCACGCGGTGCTTGCTGCCCGAATGGCGCAGGAAGTAGGCGCAGAGCATGGGGGTCAGGGTCAGGGAGACCACGCCCGAGAACAGGATGGCCGTGATGATGACCACGGCGAACTCGTAGAACAGACGGCCCACGATGCCGCCCATGAACAGTACCGGGATGAACACCGCCGCCAGGGAGACGGTCATGGAAAGGATGGTGAAGCCGATCTCGCCCGAGCCGTCATAGGCCGCCGTGAGCGGGTCCTTGCCCATCTCCTGGTGGCGGACGATGTTCTCCAGCATGACGATGGCGTCGTCCACCACAAAGCCCACGGCCAGGGTAAGGGCCATGAGCGACAGGTTGTCCAGGCTGAATCCCATGGCCAGCATCACCGCAAAGGTGGAGATGACCGACAGGGGCAGGGCCAGGCTGGGGATGATGGTGGCCGGCAGGTTGCGCAGGAACAGGAAGATGACCAGCACCACCAGGAAGACCGTCAGCACCAGGGTGAACTTCACCTCGGCCACGGACTCGCGGATGGATTCCGAACGGTCATAGAAGATCTCCAGCTTGACCGAGGGCGGCAGCTGGCGGGTCAGGCCGGGCAGCAGGGTCTTGATGTCGTCCACCACCTGCACGGTGTTGGCGCCGGGCTGGCGTTCCACGGCCAGCATGATACAGGGCTTGCCGTCATCCGCCCAGGAGAGCTGCTTGTCCTGCTCCACGCTGTCCACCACTTCGCCGATGTCCGAAAGGCGCACGGGCGCGCCGTTGCGGTAGGCCGCCACCACATCGCGGAAGGCTTCGGCGTCCTCCAGCTGGCCCGAGGCCTTGATGGCGCTGGCGCGCCGCTCCCCTTCCAGCGAACCCGTGGGCAGCTTGCTGTTGGCATTGCTCACGGCATCGGCCACCTCGTCGATGCCCAGCCCGCGGCTGGCCAGGGCGTCGGGGTCCACACGCACGCGCACGGCATACTTCTTCTGCCCGTAGATGACCACCTGGGCCACCCCTTTGACCATGGAAAGTCGCTGCCCCACCAGGGTATCGGCGTATTCGTTGAGCTCGTACAGCGGCAGGGTGGGAGAGCCCACGCGCAGATAGAGGATGGGATAGTCTGCCGGGTTGACCTTGCGGAAGCTGGGGTCATTGGTCATGTTGGTGGGCAGACGGCGCTGGGCCAGACCGATGGCGGCCTGCACGTCCAGGGCCGCGGCGTCGATATCACGGTCCAGGGCGAACTGGATGGTGATGCGTGTTCGGCCCGTGGCATTGACGGACGAGATGGAGTCGATGCCCGCGATGGTGAAGAATTCCTTTTCCAGCGGCGTGGCCACGGAAGCGGCCATGGTCTCCGGGTCAGCGCCGGAAAGGTCGGCGCTCACCTGGATGGTGGGAAAGTCCACGTTGGGCAACTGGTTGACCGGCAGGTTCACATAACTGGCAGCCCCGAAGAAGAGCATGCCCAGCATGATGAGTGCCGTGGCCACGGGTCGGCGGATGAAAAGGGCAGCGATATTCATACACTGCAGCATACCTGCCCGTCCCGCAGGACACAAGCGGGCGAGCCCCTGGCCCGCCCGCACAAATGTTGCGTCTGCAACGGTATTTTATTTGAGATTCAAGGGGATTATCCCCAAGAAGCAGCTCGGGAATTTTTTCTGTTAAAAACAGCCCGCCTGACGCAGGAAGAGGAAGGCCCCCAGCCCGATGCACAGGGCACCGATGACCTTGCGCAAAAACGGCGCCGACACGCGCTGGGCCATGGCGATGCCGCCCAGCAGGCCCACCACCTGCACGGCGCACAGGGCAGGCAGCAGCATCCAGTCCACATGGCCGCCCATCATGTTGCCCACGCTGCCGGAAAACGAGGTGGCGATCTGGTAGGGCATGGACAGGGCCACGGCATGGATGGGGGAATAGCCCACCAGCACCATCCAGGGGATGGAGGCCACAGGGCCGCCCGCACCGGTGAGCCCGGCCATGAAGCCCGTGGCGCCGCCGATGACCGCCCTGCCCTTCCAGCCCAGCCAGAAGGGGCTGCCCTTGCGGCCCGGTTTGGGCGGACGCAGGGTGCAGGCACCTGCAAAGACGATGATGACCGCCAGGATCATGACCAGCGGCCCGGCATCGATGCGGGCATTGACCAGCGCACCGGGCGCAGCACAGACGAAGCTGCCCAGGGCAAAGGGCACGGCCTCCATAAAACGGTAGTGCCCGTTCTTGTGATAGAGCCATGTCCCCACGAAGCCCGTGCCGATGAAGGAGGCCAGCGCCGTCCCCATGGCCGTGTGCGGCTCCAGACCGCTCATGAGGATGAGCACCGGCGGCACCAGGATGCCGCCCACCCCGGCCAGCCCCACAAGAAAGCCCACCAGCAGACATACCAGCAAAACAACGATCATCACGACCCCCGGATGTGCAAAAATCGATGCGGCACGCTGGCCGCACCTTCTATGCCTTATTCTCCTTTTTGGCCCTGCTGGCAAGATACGGCGCGAATGTTGCGCGGATGCGTCCCCAGCCTTCCCCGAGGCTCAAAATGCGTTGCATCCGTGCATCATAAAAAGGCAATAGATTCTTTTTACTGATAGTTTCCGCGTATCCCCGACAGAGCGCCCGCCCTGCAGGAGAGCACGGCAGGCGCGCCGTCCCGGCAAAGGGCATGAAAAAAGGCAGGGATCATACCCTGCCCGTATGGCTTTTGGGAAAAGCGTTCCCTGCCCCGCGGGGCTATGGCGCGCAAAGCCGGATCACTGCCATTCCGGGCCCTCCATGAGCCCGCAGGAACTCATGGCCGTGAACAGCACGATGCCCGCAGCCGTGGAAAGGTTGATGCTGCGCACGCTGTCCTTGAGCATGGGGATGCGTACCTTGTACGGGGAGCGCTTCAGGATCTCCGGCGGCAGGCCGCGCGTCTCGGGCCCGAAGACCAGGCAGTCGTCCGGCGCGAAGGCGAAGTGCTGCAAAGGCTCCCCGCCCCGGGCCGAGGTCAGCACACAGCGCGGCGGCGTACCGCCGTTCTCCGCCGTGGCCGCGGCCAGCCAGCTGTCCCAGTCCGGCCAGACATCCATGCACACATGCGGCCAGTAATCCAGCCCGGCACGCTTGAGGTAGCGGTCTTCCAGCTTGAAGCCCAGCGGCTCGATGAGGTTGAGGTGGATGCCCGTGGAGGCGCACAGGCGCGCGATGTTGCCGGTATTGGGCGGGATCTCCGGCTCGAACAAGACGATCTTCATAGGATGGCGTCCCTTGTTGATGACGACGGTAACTAAAGTGTGGCGGGAAGAGGGCTTTGAAGGGGACCTCTTCCTCGCGGCAGCGGTCTGCTGACGCTCCTCCCTGCCCGCCGGCCACGCGGAGGCGTCACGGGCATGGACAGAGATGCGGAGGCTCCCCCAAAACGAAGGGCCGTACCCGCTGGCGCCGGCCTTGCAGGCATGGGCAGCGGGCAGGGGACTCCCCTCCCCCAAAAACGATACGTACCGGCCGGGAGAAGCGTCCCGCCTAACCGGCGGTCCCCACCTGTCCGGTGATGCCCGGCACGGCCTGACAGCGCACGCGCATGTCGCGCGAGGCACGGCCGCTGTCGTCCAGCACGGCAAAGAGGTCGGCTTCCACCACCTCCACCCGGGCACCGGCCGCGTCATGGACGGCCAGCCGCTCTTCCAGCAGGGCCACGGCGCGTTCCTTCACGGTCTCCAGGGTGGCCGCACGCGGCAATTTTTCTTCCAGTTCCAGCGAGGGCACGCGCAGCAGGGCACGGCCGCTGTCGGCATAGACTTCCAGACCGGCGGTGGGCAGGGTCAGGGCCGCGCCCACGGCATTAGCCACCGGCGCATGGGGCGGACAGTCCACGGGCAGGGCCAGCCGTCCGGCCAGACGTTCGCGCAGACGCTCCGCCGGACCGCCCACCAGCCAGACCCGCTCCGGCGCGATGTCGCGCAGGCCGCGCAGGGCCGCCAGCGTGTAGACGGGGCGGGCATTGACGCCGTCCACCAGCTCGCGCACGGCCGCCGCCACCTGATCAAGGGCATCGGCCACGGCCCGGGCCGCCAGCTCTTCGGGCTCCATGCCGTGTTCCCCGGCCAGGGCCGCCACACCGCGCAGGGAGGCCGCCGCATCCCCGGAAAGATTGCCGGGCCGCTCCCGGTCACAGACGTTGAGGGCATCCAGCAGCGTGGGACGCGTGCCGCCGAACGCCATGGCCGGGCCTTCGCGCAGGGGACCGGTATGCACGCGGGCCTCCGCGCCCTGCCCTTCCACGCCCAGCAGGGAATCGCCGCCCACGCCGATGGACAGGGAGGCCAGCGAACGCACCAGCGTCCGGCGGCCGCGCACGCTCATGCCGTCACGGTCCACCACCGGCGAGCCCTGGGCGAACAGGGCCACGTCCGTGGTGGTGCCGCCCACGTCCAGCAATACGGAGCAGGCATCTTCCGCCACGGCGGGACACAGGGCCAGTATGCCCATGACGCTGGCCGCCGGGCCGGACAGGACGGACTGCACGGGTTCCTGCCGGGCCAGGGCCGCCGGGACGGCCCCGCCGTCGGCCTTGAGCAGACGCAGGGGGGCCCGGATGCCCGCTGCCTGCAGGCTCTGCTCCACGGCGGTCAAAAAGCCGTCCACGATGCGGGCCACGGCGGCATTGTAATAGGCCGTGGCGATGCGGCGCGGGAAATTGAGTTCGCCGGACAGGCTGTGCCCGCACACGGGCGTGAGCCCGGCAGCGCGCACCACGTCGGCCATGGCCAGCTCATGCGCGGCATTGCGGGGCGAGAACTTGCCCACGCAGGCCACGGCCCGCACGCCCTTCTTTTTCCAGGCGGCGCAGGCGTCGGCCAGAGGGCGGGTATCCAGCGGCGTCACTTCCACGCCGCGATGGTCCAGACCGCCGGGCAGGATGCAGACGTCGTCCCCGATGGCGAAACGGGCGGGCGCCAGACCAGGCCCGGCGTTCAGCGCCAGGGCCACGCGGTCGGCCCGGCCCTGCACCAGGGCGTTGACGGCCAGGGTGGTGCCCACGGTCACCCGGTCCGCGGCACGCAGGCGCGCCGGGCCCTCGGGGCCGAATTTTTCTTCCAGAGCCTTTTCCAGAGCGGCCAGTGCCGCACGCACCGAAGAGGGCAGATCTTCGTGGCAGGTGGGCGCCTTGGCCCCGGCCAGGATGCCTTCCGGCCCGCAAAGCACGGCATCGGTATGCGTGCCGCCCGCATCGATCCCCAGAAACGTCTGCGCTGTCATGCTGCCTCCACAGGCATCGCTGCCTGAAATGTTTGTCTGCTGGGTTGTAAACTTTCGTCCCGCCACTGACAAGCAAGGCCCGTCCACTGCCCTGACGGGGGGAATCCCCGGCCCGGCATACGGGGAGGGGCCGGAAAGACCGCCGGAGGATGCCCAACTGCCGCCGGGATGCAGGAAAGCGGCCCGGGATGCCCCGCCGGAAGGGTGCCGGAGCTCTCCTCTCTGCGGCACGGCAGCCCGCGCCCGGTAGCGGGCTCCCGCCTCTTCCCGTTGCGGGCAGCGCATCTTCCTGCCCGCGGACGCTTGCCATACGCGGCGCTTTCCAGTAAATTTTTACCCTTCGGACAGGCCCCGCCGCGCGCGGAAGATCCGGCCTGGCCAATATCGCGGAATATATTGAGGAATGTATCATGCAAACGACCGATTTCATCTGGTTTGACGGCAAAATGGTCCCCTGGGCCGACGCCCAGGTTCACGTTCTCACCCATGCCCTGCATTACGGCAGCGCCGTTTTCGAAGGCATCCGCGCCTATGCCTGTGCTGACGGCACTTCCGCCGTTTTCCGCCTGAAGGAACACAGCCAGCGCCTACTCAATTCCGCGAAGATCCTGCGTCTGAACATTCCCTACACCGTCGACGAGATCAGCCAGGGCATCCTGGACACCCTGAAGGCCAACAAGATGAAGGAAGGCTACATCCGTCCCCTGTCCTTCGTGGGTGATGGCGAAATGGGCGTCTACCCCGGCAACAACAAGGTCCACACCATCATCGCCGTGTGGCCCTGGGGCGCCTACCTCGGCCCCGAAGCCCTGGAAATGGGCATCCGCGCCAAGACCAGCTCCTTCGCCCGCATGCACGTCAACACCCTGATGAGCAAGGCCAAGGCCGCCGGCAACTACGTGAACTCCATCCTGGCCAAGATCGAAGCCAAGGAAGACGGCTACGACGAAGCCGTGATGCTGGACACCAACGGTTTCGTTTCCGAAGCCACCGGTGAAAACATCTTCATCGTGCGTGACGGCATCATCAAGACCACGCCCTGGACCTCCATCCTGGGCGGCATCACCCGTGACTCCGTCATGAAGGTGGCCCGCGACCTGGGCTACACCGTGGAAGAACAGCAGTTCACCCGCGACGAGCTGTACATCGCCGACGAAGCCTTCTTCACCGGTACCGCCGCCGAGATCACGCCCATCCGCGAAGTGGACAACCGCACCATCGGCGCCGGCCATGCCGGTCCTGTGACCAAGCACCTGCAGAAGGAATACTTCGGCGTGGTCAAGGGCCAGAACGCCAAGTACGCCGACTGGCTGAGCCACTACACGTTCTAGCACTCTCTTCCGGCGCGCCTGTAACCTTCAGGGGGACAGGCGCGCCCTGCCGTTTTTTTCATGAAGCACCTCTCCCTCGCCGCAAAATACCGCCCCCAGACCTTTGCCCAGGTCGCCGGACAGGACATGGTCAAGGCCGTGCTCTCCCGTGCCGCCGCCGAAGACCGGGTCGCCGCCGCCTATCTGCTCAGCGGCACGCGCGGCGTGGGCAAGACCACCATCGCCCGCATCTTCGCCAAGGCCCTCAACTGCCGCCATGCGCCGGGCCCCGAGCCCTGCAACCAGTGCGACCAGTGCCGCAAGATCACCCAGGGCAGCCATGTGGACGTCACCGAGATCGA
The DNA here is from genome assembly GCF_050314315.1 of Desulfovibrio sp. SGI.102. NCBI lineage: Bacteria > Pseudomonadati > Thermodesulfobacteriota > Desulfovibrionia > Desulfovibrionales > Desulfovibrionaceae > Desulfovibrio > Desulfovibrio sp. SGI.102. The sequence continues at coordinate 29,649 of NZ_JBNPNC010000029.1, forward strand.
CGGCGCCTCCAACAACAGTGTGGAAGACGCCCGCGCCCTGCGCGAGAACATCGGCTACGCCCCCATGGAGGGCCGCTACAAGGTCTTCATCATCGACGAAGCCCACATGCTCTCGCGCAGCGCCTTCAATGCCCTGCTCAAGACGCTGGAGGAGCCGCCTGCGCGCGTGGTCTTCATCTTCGCCACCACCGAGGCGCACAAGTTCCCCATCACCATCGTCAGCCGCTGCCAGCATTTCGTCTTCCGCCATCTGGGCGAGGACGCCCTCGTGCAGCACCTTTCCCAGGTCCTGAACAAGGAGAACGTCCCCTTCGAGGAAGGCGCCGTGCGCCTCATCGCGCGCCGGGCCGCGGGCAGCGTGCGCGACAGCATGTCCCTTTTGGACCAGACCCTGGCCCTGGGCGGCGACAACCTCACCAGCGCCGTGACCCGCGAAGTGCTGGGCCTGGCCGGACAGGAACTGTTCGCCGACCTCTTCGACGCCCTCCATGCCCGGGACTGCGCCGCCGTCTCCCAGCTGTGCGCCAGCCTGTTCCGCCAGGGGGTGGACATCGGATTTTTCGTGCGCGAGCTGGCCGGACATCTGCGCGACCTGTTCCTGCTGCGGCAGGGCGGCGAGGCCGTGGCGCCCACTTTGGGCCTGCCCGGCGAGGAGATCCTTTTCTGGCAGGGCCTGGCCCCGCGCTTCTCCGCCGGTCACCTGCACGCGGCCTGGCAGATGGTACTGGACGCCCAGCGCGGCATCGTGCAGAATCCCGAGCCGGCCGCAGCCCTGGAGTTGTTGCTGCTCAACCTGGCCCTGCTGCCGCAGCTGCTGCCTTTGGAGCGCATGGACAGCGTCCCGGCACCGTCCGCGCCCGTACAGGGGCATCCCGCTCACGACAGGCAGGAAGGCAGCCCCCTCCCGCCCCGGGACATGGGCCATGCCGCACCTGTCCGGGCCCCGGCGACCCGCGCCCGTGAACACGGGACCCCGGCGGAAAAGAGCGCCGCTGCCGGCAGCAGCGAACCCGCTCCCGAGCCTGCGCCCTCCCGGCAGCCCGGAAGTTGCGCCCGGCCCCAGCAGGAAATGCCCGCGGGACAGACAGCCCGTCCCGCGCGGGTGACGGAAACCTCGGCCCCGAAAACCGCCCAGCCCCGACCCGAGGCCCCGGAACATCCGGAGCATGTGGGGCCCAGCGAAGCGGGCATGATCGAAGCTGACGACATCCCGGCCGCCGCACCGGTGGAACCTGCCCGGCCCGCAGCTCCGGCCGCCCCTGTGGCATCGGCAGCACCTGCCGTGGAGACGCGTCCGGCAGCCCCTGCGGCTGCGGAAGGCTTCCGTCCCGACTGGCAGGCCTTTTGTGATTTCTGTGCCCAGCGTCTGGAAAAGGGCGAGGCCGCGCCGCAGCTCCATCTGCTGCGCCAGTTGCGCGCCAGCTGGGAAGCGGACTGCCTGCGCCTGACTCCGCGGGCCGAGACCCTGCTGCATCAGACCGAGAAGCAGCGGCCCCAGCTGGAACAGGCCCTGGCGGCCTGGGGCGCCGGGCATCTGCGCCTGGAGTTCGTGGCCCCGCGTCAGGCCCGTACCGAGGCGGAACTGATAGAAGAATTTCGGAACAGGCCCGAGATGCAGGCCTGCCTCCGTCTGCTCAACGCCAATATCGAACATTGTACTGAATCCAACCAAGGAGATACCCATGCGTAACATGAACGATATCCTGCGCCAGGCGCAGGTCATGCAGAACAAGCTGGCCAAGCTGCAGAACGAACTCAACGAACGCACCTACGAAGCCAGCAGCGGCGGCGGCATGGTCAAGGCCATGGTCTCCGGCAAGCAGGAACTGCGCGGCCTCACCATCGACCCCAAGGCCCTGGAAGGCGGCGACGTGGAAATGCTGCAGGACCTCATCATGGCTGCCGTCAATGAAGCCGGCCGCATCGCCCGCGAGACCCTGGACCGCGAGATGAGCGCCATCTCCGGCGGCATCCGCCTTCCCGGCGTGTTCTAGGCCATGCACAGCCAGATTCCCGAACCGCTGCGCGCCTTGGTGGAACAGCTGGCGCGCCTGCCCGGGCTTGGCCCCAAGTCGGCCATGCGCGTGGCCATGACCCTGCTCAAGTGGCCCGAGGCCGAGACCCGGCGCCTGGGCAAGGGCATCCACGACCTGCGGGACAATCTGCACCTGTGTTCGCGCTGCGGCGGCCTTTCGGCCACCGATCCCTGTGACATCTGCAAGGACGAGAACCGCTCCCGGGACACGCTCTGCCTGGTCAACGAGTGGGACAGCATGCTGACCCTGGACGAAGGCGGCTTCTATCACGGCCAGTACATGATCCTCGGCGGCCTGCTGGCCCCGCTGGCCAACATGGACAGCGACAGCCTCGACCTCGACCGCCTCATCTCCCGGCTGGAGGAAGGCGAGATCCACGAGCTCATCCTGGCCCTGGGGGCCACCATCGATGCGGAGAACACGGCGTCGTTCATCAGGAACCTCGTCCGCAAGCGTTTCCCGCACATCAGGGTGTCGCGTCTGGCCCAGGGCATCCCCCTGGGCGCGGAGGTCAAATACATGGACCGGGAGACATTGCGCCAGTCCCTGCAATACCGGCAGGATATCTAGCGCGTCCCGGCAATTTCCAGACGGGAAAGGGAGCCTTGCCCAAGGCGCCCTTTCTTTTTTTCATGCCCGGGAACGGCGGCGGCCCGTCCGCCCCTGTCCCGGCACGGGGATCTTCCCGCAGGGACGGCCAGCGCCGTCCCCTCCTTCCCGCACATACCGGGAAGGCGTCTTCATCACGCCGTCATGTACGCATGTCCGGCGGCTGCCGTTCCGGGGGGCGCGGCAGGCCGCAGGGATGCCGTTTTGCGGTGTGTTCCGTGGACCTTTCGCCTTACAGCCCCCCGCCGGTCATACCGACGGCCCCGGATGCCACGCCCGGCCTTTTGCCGAGAGTTTTGGCAACGGGCACGGCCTGCGGCCGCCATCCGGTCGCGCGTTGCTGTCGATGCCCGTAGTGGCCTCGCGGCCAACGGGCACGGCCTTCGGCCGCCTTTCGGTCGCGCGTTGCTGTCGATGCCCGTAATGGCCATCCGTCGCCAACGGGCACGGCCTGCGGCCGCCTTTCGGTCGCGCGTTGCTGCAACAGCGCGTGACACATCGGGCCCGGTCTGACCAACCAGAAGGAGAATGTTCCATGGAAGCACTTTTTGGTCATCCCATCCTGCAGTCCCTGCTTGCCGGTATCCTTTCCTGGATCTCGGTCAGTCTGGGGGCCAGTGCCATCTTCCTGCGCCGCGAGTTTTCCCGTCTGGCCATGGACTGCATGCTGGGGGCCGCCGGCGGCATGATGCTGGGCGCGGCCTTCCTGGGCCTGCTGCAGCCCGCGGCCGAGATGGCCTCCCATATGGGCCGCCTGCATTTCATCCCCATCGTCTGCGGCCTCATGGCCGGTGCCGCCTTCCTCATGGGCCTTGACCATCTCCTGCCCCATCTGCACATCCGCCAGAAGCAGCAGGAGGGCCTTTCCACCAGCTGGCGCCGCAGCGTCCTGCTGGTCACGGCCATGGCCCTGCACCACATCCCCGAAGGCCTGACCATGGGCGTGGGGTACGGCGCCGTGGCCGCGGGCAGCACCCTGCCCTCGGGCGTGGCCCTGGAGATGAGCTCCGCTTTCATGGTCACCGGTACCACCCTGCTCCAGAACCTGCCCGAAGGCCTGGTGGTGGCCACGGCCCTGAGGGCCGAAGGTTTCTCGGCCAAACGGTCCTGGCTGTGCGGCGTCTTTTCCGGCTGTACGGCCCCCATCGGCGCCATCCTCGGTGCCGTCGCCTCCCAGGTGGCGGGCAGCCTGCTGCCCTTTGCCCTGGCTGCGGCGGCAGGCGCCATGGTCTATGTGGTCATCGAAGAAGTCATCCCCGAAGCCAATGCCTCCGGCAACGGCAACGCCGCCACGGTGGCCTGCATCGGCGGTCTCTGCCTGGTCATGAGCTTCTCCAGCCTGGTGGGCTAGG
>NZ_JBNPNC010000030.1:0-32841 GCF_050314315.1 Desulfovibrio sp. SGI.102
TAGTAAAATGCAGGGTGTGAAGGGCATGGTCTTTTCGTGCCGTCTTTATTCTCCGGCATGAGAGCCGTCGGGGAGAGCACACTGCCCCTGCGAGACTGTAGCGCGAGATGGCAAGGGCAGCCTTTGGCCTGTCTTTTTTGTGTGCCGGGGACGACGGGCGCCCACAGTCCCGGTTGCCGTGATGCTGCGTGTTGAGGAAAAGACTTTTTTAGCGCGGGGAGCCGCTGCGGCACGGGATTTGGCCACAGCCCGCCAGGCAAGACCACCGTCCGCGCTGTACTGCCGGGTATCGTCCCGGCCCTGCGGGAAGCGCCTGTCGCGAAGCTGAGGACATCGGCAGCAGCCACAAGCGGTCTTTACTAGGCCTGTCTGCCGCATCTCCCTCTTTCCGTCACACGTTGACAAGCCGCAGCTCCCTGCCTAGAGTAGCGCGTCCATGGTCGCCGGAACCTGCCGGCGTCAAAAGGGAATCCCGTGAGAATCGGGAGCGGACCCGCCGCCGTAAGGCCCGCATACCAGCTTCCTTCATGTGCCACTGGCAACGGGAAGGCCGGAAGCCGGGGGCCGAGCCGGAATACCTGCCGTGGACCGTGGCCGCTGGCCGCGACCGGTATCGGCACGGGTCTTGCCGAGGGGAGCAAGGGAATACGGGCCTCTTCCATTGGTGGAAGGGGCTTTTTTTGTTTCCGGGCCAGTGTGCCCGGCTACTGATGGCCATGACAGGACGGACCATGCCGGAGAACACCCCCACTGCCAAGGATGCCCGGAGCGCGCGCCGCTGGTGCTGCTGCGTGCTGCTGGCCATCCTCTGGTGTGCTTCGTTGCCGCTGGCCTGTCTGCCCGGGCCCGTGCCTGTGGCTGTGGCCGATGTCTGGCAGGCGCTGGGGGCCGTGGTGGGTCTGTGCCCCCCGGCGGACGGCAGCGTGCAGCTGGTGGTGGGACAGATCCGTCTGGCCCGCGTGCTGCTGGGCCTGCTGTGCGGCGGTGCGCTGGCCGTGGCCGGTGTGGCCCTGCAGGGCGTGCTGCGCAATCCGCTGGCGGACCCCTTCACCCTGGGCATCTCCGCCGGAGCTGCCTGCGGCGCCAGCATGGCCATCGCACTGGGCGGTAACCTGGGCATCTGGGCCGGAGGCCTTGCCGTAGGCCTTTCCGCGGCGGCCACGGTCTCCCTGGCGGCCCTGCTGGGCTCTCTGCTGGCCCTGGGCGGCGCGCTCTGGCTGGGCAGCGGGCAGGGGAGCTTTAGGCGCGAGACGGTCATCCTGGCTGGTATCGCCGTGGCGGCCTTTCTGGGTGCCGTGGTGGCCCTGGTCAAAGCCCTCAACGAAGAATCCGTCACCAGCATCGTTTTTTGGATCATGGGCAGCCTGCAAGGCCGTGGCTGGGACAGCGTTCCGCTCCTGCTGGCCACCTTGCTGCCGGGGCTGCTGGTGGTGCTGCCGGGCTGGCGCAAGCTGGATATGCTGGCCCTTGGCGATGAACAGGCCGCGCATCTGGGCCTTGCCGTGGGCCGCACACGCTTCTGGCTGCTGGCCGGCGCCAGCTGCATGACGGCCGGTTGCGTGGCCGTGGCCGGGGTCATCGGCTTCGTGGGCCTGGTGGTGCCGCATGTCCTGCGCATGCTGCTGGGCAGCGCGCATGGCCCCTTGCTGTACGGCGCGTTCCTAGGCGGCGGCATCCTTCTGGTCTGGGCGGACGTGCTGGCCCGCTGTGTGCTTTCCGGTGGGCAGGAATTGCCCGTGGGCGTGGTGACGGCCCTGCTGGGCGGTCCCTTTTTCGCTTTTCTGGTGCGGAGGCGCTGATGCTGCGGGCAGAAGGCATCCGGGCGGCCTACGGCACGGACGAGATATTGCACGGCGTGGACATCGACCTCCATCCCGGAGAGGCCGTGGCCCTGCTGGGGCCCAACGGCAGCGGCAAGACCACGCTGCTGCGGGTTCTGGCGGGCAGCCTGATGCCGACGGCGGGCATGGTGCAGGTACAAGGCGCGGACATCCGCCGTCTTTCCCCCCGGGAGCGGGCCCGCCGGGTGGCCGTACTTTCCCAGCGCAGTGCTGCACCGCAGGGCATGACCGCCCTGCAGATGGTCCTGTTGGGCCGCTATCCCTGGCTGGGCTGGTGGGGCAGCTACAGCGCCGAAGACCGGCGCATCGCCCACGAGGCCCTGGAGGAGACCGGTGCCTTGCCGCTGGCCGGGCGGCAGGTGAGCGAGCTTTCCGGCGGTGAATTGCAGCGTGTGGCCCTGGCCCGGACGCTGGCCCAGCAAAGCCCCGTGCTGCTGCTGGACGAGCTGGCCGCCGGCCTGGATCTGGCCCGGATGCTGGAACTTTTCGACCTCTTGGAGCGCCGTCGCCGGGCAGGTGCCGCGCTGCTACTGGTGATGCATGACTGCAATCTGGCGGCCCAGTATGCCACCCGCCTGCTGGGCCTGCGCGAGGGCCGTGTGTTGTTCGACGGCCCGGTGCGCCGCTGCTTCACGGCGGAGAACCTGCGCGCTCTCTATGCCGTGGACTTGCATATCGTCCCGCATCCCCGCAACGGTCTGCCCCAGGCCCTGCCCCTGCGGCCTCGTGGCCCTGAATACCGGGAGGACTCTCCGCATGAAGCCTGATCTTTGTCGTCTGGGGCAGCGCATTGCCGCTTGGGGCTTTCGTCCTGGCCTGTGGCTGGGGCTCTGCCTCTGCCTGTTCTGCTGCTCCGTACTGCCTGCCCGGGCACTGGAGCTGGTGGACAGCCGGGGCGTGACCGTGCGCCTGGAACGGCCCGCACAGCGGATCATCGCCCTGTACGGCGCGTTCAACGAGATACTGCTGGCGCTGGACGCCCGCGAGACCCTCGTGGCCCGCACGGCGGCCGATGCGGCCATCCCCGGCCTGCAAGACCTGCCTGCCGTGGGTACGCACATGCGTCCCAATGCGGAGCTGGTGGCGGCCCGGCAGCCTGATGTGGTGCTGCAACTGGCCGGGCGGCAGGAAGTGCTGACCCAGACCGAGGCCCTGGAAGCCGTGGGCATCCCGGTGCTGGTCTACGAGATGCAGTCCTTTGAACAGCTTTTTGCCGTGACCCGCGCTCTGGGGCGGCTCACCGGACGCGAGACGCGCGCCGAAGCCCTGGTGGCGGACTGGCAGCGGCGTCTGGCGGTCCTGGAGCAGCGCTATGCGGGGCAGCCGCCTGTGCGCGTGTTCTATGAGGTGCGCTATCCCAACCTGCTGGCTGCCGGACGCGCCAGCATCGTGGACGAGATCATCCGCCATGCCGGTGGCCGCAATGTGCTGGACGCGCCGCAAAAGCTGGTGCGTTGCAACGAAGAGATGCTGGTGGCGCTGGACCCGGAAGCCTACATCCTGCAACAGGGGCCCATGAACCCCGCGCCGCAGGCTCCGGCGGAGCGTCCGCATTACCGGGGCCTCAGTGCCGTGCGCTCCGGGCGCGTGCTGCTGGTAGACGAGCATCTGTTCGCCCGTCCCGGTCCCCGTTCCGTGGAGGCCGCCGAACGGCTGGCCCGCTGGCTGCATGGCGAGGAGCAGGGCAGCGGGGAGTGAGCCGGGTATTTTGTTGAGGGGGGAAGGCCCCTTTGGCCAGAGCTCAAAGGGGCCTTCCCCCCTCAAACTCCCCCCATCCTCCAAAAGCTCTTTTTTCTGGTCTGTGGAAGGCAACGGGGGTGCGCCGGGCGTTGCCGTGCCGTCGGTCTCCGTGAGGAGAGGGCAGGGGCTGATCGGGGCTGCGGTCTCAGGACAGCAAACGCTGCTCTCCGCGAGGAGAGGCAAAAAGGCGGAGGGGCGGTCTCCAGGAGAAGGGGATGGAGGGCGATGTATCTCAGTCTCCGGGGAGAAATCCAGGACGGCGGCAAGCCTTCTGGGACCAGACAGCTGGATTCTGGGGAGCGAGGCGGGCCGGATTTTTGAGGGGCTGTATCACGGACAGGCATTTTTTTGCCGGACGGTATGCCGCCTTTGAAGGGAGAAACGATGGAGCGTTGCCATGCTCTCATGCAATGGCGGCCGGCCCCGTTTGTCCTTGTGGAGAGATGAAAGAAACAGTCTGTAACCGGGCATGAGCCCGCAACGATACGAGATGACCATGACAGGAACCCTGTACGCTGTGGGCGTGGGCCCCGGCGCTCCCGATCTGCTGACCCTGCGTGCCGTGGAGGCCCTGCGCCGGGTGGACGTGATCCTGGCGGCGGCCTCGCCGCGCAACGACTATTCACGGGCGCTGGAAACGGCCCGTCCCCATCTGCGCCCGGACGTGCGCCTGCAGCGGCTGGAATTCCCCATGACGCACGACAAGGCCACCTTGCGCGCGGCCTGGGAAAAGGCGGCGGGCATCACGCGCGACGTGCTGCGCGGCGGCGAGAACGCGGCCTTCCTGACCATCGGCGACCCCCTGGTCTACAGCACGTTCGGCTATCTGCTGAAAACGCTCCGGCAACTGGATGATTCGTTGCCGGTGGAGATCATACCGGGCATCACGTCGTTCCAGGCGGCGGCCGCGCGTACCCGCACCATTTTGTGCGAGAGCCACGAGACCCTGTGCATCATCCCCGGTATCCGTGACGAAGAGAGCCTGACCCAAACGCTGGAGCAGGCCGACTCCGCCGTCATCCTCAAGGCTTATCGCAACTTCCCGGCCATCGTGTCATCCTTGCGCCGTAGCGGGCGCCTTGAGAGCGGCCTTATGGCCAGCCATGTGGAGCAGCCCGAAGAGCGTCTGGCTCCCGTGACCACGGTGGCTGCCGAAGAGGGGACCCCACCGTACATGTCCCTGATCTTGAGCCGTAAAAAATAACCTCTCCCAGCCCCATGCACACAAAAAAAGGACGCCCTCTGGCGTCCTTTTTTCGTCATCTGTCCCCAACGACCATACGGCCTTCAGCCGGAGACCTCTCCCGGTACGGGCACGAAGTCCCTTCCCGTTGGTCAGCGACGGGGACCGGCCATCCGGACCGGAGCAAAGTTTTTTGGAAGGGAGGGGGTACGGGGGAGGGAGAACCTTTTGTTCACAAAAGGTTTCCTTCCCCCGCATCCTGCTTTCTTCTCCTCCCAATAGTTTGCCTAACAGATGCGCGGCAGCTGGGCGCCTTCGAGCATGCCCAGCAGGCGCTGGCCGCCGATGCGGGTACGCAGGCGCACCTGGCCGGGCTTGCCGTCCTCGGCCACGCGGCCGATGATGGCGGCTTCCTTACCGTAGGGGCTGGCCTGCATGGCGCGCAGGGCGGCTTCGGCCCTGTCCTGGGGCAGGATACAGATGCACTTGCCCTCATTGGCCAGATAGAGCGGATCGAGACCGAGGAAGGAACAGCCGTTGCGCACGCTCTCGTGCACGGGCAGCAGGCTTTCTTCGATGTCGATGCAGACGGAAGACTGTTCGGCGATCTCGTTGAGGGTGGTGGCCAGACCGCCGCGGGTGGGGTCGCGCAGGACGTGGACCTCGCCGCAGGCGGTGATGATGTCGGCGATCATGTGGTTGAGGGGCGCGGAGTCCGAGGCCACGTCGGTGAGGAAGGACAGGCCTTCGCGGCTGCCCATGACGGTGAGGCCGTGATCGCCCAGAGCGCCGCTGACCAGCACGGCGTCGCCGGGACGGGCGGCATGGCCGGAGGGCACGGGGGAGGCGAAGATCTCGCCCACGCCGGTGGTGTTGATGAAGATCTTGTCGCACATGCCGCGCGGCACCACCTTGGTGTCACCGGTGACGATGTGCACGCCGGCGGTCTGCGCGGCCGCGGCCATGTCGGCCACCACGCGGTCGAGGATGGAGAGCTCCAGACCTTCCTCGATGATGCAGGCGCAGCTCAGGTAGCGGGGCCGGGCGCCCAGCATGGCCACGTCGTTGACCGTGCCGTGCACGGCCAGGGTGCCGATGCTGCCCCCGGCGAAAAAGAGGGGCGTGACGGTGTAGGAGTCCGTGCTCATGGCCAGCGGGCCCTTGATGTCCAGCAGGGCGGCGTCGTCCATGCGGTCTAGCAGGGGGTTGGAGAAATGGCGCATGAAGCACTGGGAGATGAGCCGTTGCGAGGCGCGTCCGCCGCTGCCTGCATCCAGCAGAATGCGATCGTCCATGATGATCCCGGGAGTCTTGGGGTTACGGCCGGGCGTCGCTGCGGCGCGGGCCGGAGAAAACGGGGAAGGTGCCCCTTCCCCGTAGGATGCTGCGGCTGTCCATGCCGGCGTTCAGGATGTGCGCGGCATGGGCAACCGGAGAGATCCCGCTCCTATGTCATATACTTGAAGTAGGCCGCGCAGCTGCCTTCGGTGGAGACCATGCAGGGTCCCACGGGGCTGGCCGGGGTACAGGCCTTGCCGAACAGGGGGCATTGCGGCGGCGTGATGCGTCCCTTGAGCACCTGCCCGCAGCGGCAGCCCGGCAGGGGCGGCACGTCCGGCAGGGTGATGTCGAGGCGCTTCATGGCATCGAAGCGCTCATAGGCGGGCCGCAGGGCCAGACCGCTGTTCGGGATGGGGCCCAGGCCGCGCCACAGGGCGTCGGACGGCATGAAGTAGGTCTCCAGCAGGGCGCGGGCGCGGGGATTGCCCTGGTCGCTGACGGCGCGCTGGTAGGCATTGACCACGGCCGGGGCGTCATCGCGGCGTTGTTCGGCCATGATGCAGAGGGCCTGCAGGATGTCCACGGGCTCGAAGCCGCCCACCACGGCGGGGACGCGGTATTCCGAGGCCAGGAAGCCGTAGGGCTCCAGACCGAGGATGGTGGAGACGTGCCCCGGCAGCAAAAAGGCCTGGACACCGCAGCCGTCCTTGTCGTCCAGCAGGGCGCGCAGCACGGGCGGCACCAGCTTGTGCAGGGAAAGCACGCAGAAATTGTCCAGCTTGCGCTGCTCGGCCATCATGAGGGTGGCGGCCACGGTGGGCGCGGTGGTCTCGAAGCCGATGCCCAGGAAGACCACGGTGTCACCGGGGTTGGCGGCGGCGATGTTCAGGGCGTCCAGCGGAGAGTAGACGATCTCGATGCGGGCCCCCTGGGCCTGGGCGTGCTTGAGGCTGCGGCCGCCGGGGCCGGGCACGCGCAGCAGGTCGCCGAAGGTGGCGATGATGACGCCGTCACGACCGGCCAGATCGAGGAAGGCGGCCACTTCGGCGTCGTGGGTGACGCAGACGGGGCAGCCCGGCCCGGACAGGTGCGTGACTTCCTTGGGCAGCAGGGAACGCAGGCCGCTCTGGAAGATGGACACGGTGTGCGTGCCGCAGACTTCCATGAAGCGCAGCTCGCGGCCGTCCAGGGCCGTTTGCAGGCGGTCCAGCAGGGCGCGGCAGAGCGCGGGGTCCTGATAGGGAGAGCTCAGGGACATGGCAGGCCTCGGCTAGGGCAGCATGGGCGCGGCGTTGAGGCCGCAGTCCACGGGCAGGCCGCACATGAGGTTGGCATTGGCCAGGGCCTGGCCGGAGGCGCCGCGGCAGAGGTTGTCGATGGCCGAGACCACGATGAGGCGGTTGGTACGCGGGTCCACCACCAGGCCGAGGTCGCAGAACATGCTGCCGCGCACGAAGCGGGTCTCGGGCAGCTTGCCCTTGGGCAGCACGCGGACCCAGGGGCTCTGGGCCCAGGTCTCGCAGTAGGCGGCGTGGACTTCGTCCAGGGTGGTGCCGGGCTTGCGCAGGGTGGTGTAGATGGTGGACAGGATGCCGCGCACCATGGGCACCAGATGCGGGTTGAAGGAGACGCGCACGTCGCAACCGGCGGCGCGGCTGTATTCCTGCTCGATCTCGGGGGTATGGCGGTGCTTGCCCAGACCGTAGGCGCGGAAGGTGTCGTAGACTTCGCAGAACAGGGAGGGCACCACGGGCTTGCGGCCCGCGCCGGAGGTACCGGACTTGGAGTCGATGACGATGTTGTCCGGCGAGATCAGGCCATGCTTGAAGGCGGCGTACAGGCCCAGGATGGCCGACGAGGGATAGCAGCCGGGGTTGGCCACCAGGCGGGCCTTGGCGGTCTCGGCGGCGTAGAGCTCGGGCAGGCCGTAGACGGCCTCGGGCAGCAGCTCGCGGCGGGTGTGGGGCACATACCAGTCTTCATAGACATTGACGTCACGCAGGCGGAAGTCGGCGGAAAGGTCGATGACGCGGGTCCCGGCCTCCAGCAGTTCGCCGGCCATCTCCATGGCCTTGCCGTGGGGCACGGCCAGGAAGACCAGGTCGCAGCGGCGGGCGGCTTCCTTGGCATCGAAGATGCTGATGACCACGTCAGAACCGGGCAGGCCTTCGAGGAAGGGATAGAACTCGCCCAGGCGCAGGCCGGATTCGGTACGGGAACAGGCCATCTCCAGTTTCATGCGGGGGTGGCTGGCCAGCAGCCGGGCCAGTTCCATGCCGGTGTACCCGGTGACGCCCACAAGACCCACTTTGAATATCTTCATCTCCCTCTCCTTTATTTGCTGTCCGGGCCGCATTTGATGACGTATTTCATGCGCAATTCGTAAAGGATGCTCTCCAGCATCTTGCGCTCCTGTTCGTCCAGCCCCTTGGTGGTCTTTTCATGCAGCATCTCCAGCATGCTGATGCTGTGCCGGGCAAGTTCCGGCTGCTGGCCGGTCTGGCCGGTCTCGGGGTCGGCCACCTCGCCCAGATGCACGAGGGCGGCGGACGCCAGGGAAAGGACGAAGGTGGAGAAGGTCACTTCCGGCAGGGGGCCCTTGCCGCCGCAGCCGCATTGGTTCTGACTCATGCTGTTCTCCTGCTGATGCGCTCCGGGGGCCGTCCGGCAGCCCCGAAAGCGGTGCGGCCGCCGCAGCGGCCGCTGCTGTGATCTAGCGGACGGCGGGGCAGCTCACGGGCGTGCCGGGCGTCACTTCGAGGGCGGCACGGTACACGGCCAGGCCCTGTTCGAGGTAGTTGCGCGCGCCGATGTAGCCGCCGGCGTCCACGATGCTGCGTTCCAGGGCGTAGAGGCCCGCGGCCACGTCGGCCCAGTCCACCCAGCCCATGTGGCCGATGCGCACGATGCGGCCCTTGAGCTGGTCCTGCCCGCCGGCCATGTAGATGCCGTGCTTTTCGGCAGCCAGGCGCAGGACCTCATTGCCGTCCACGCCTTCGGGCAGCAGCACGCTGGTGATGCCCCAGGCGAAGTCATCGGGCGCCAGCAGTTCCAGGCCCATGGCCTTGACGGCGGCACGGGTGAACATGGTCAGGGCCCACTGCTTGCGGTAGACGGCATCCAGACCGCCGGCCAGCAGCATCTTCAGGCTCACGTCCAGGCCCACGATGAGGTTCACGGGCGTGGTGAAACGGGTCTGGTTCTTGAGCACGTTGTCGCGTTCGCGGCACAGGTCGAAATAGAAGCAGCCGGTACCGGTCTTTTCGGCCTTGTCCCAGGCGCGGGCGGAAAGGGCCAGCAGGGCCAGGCCGGGGGGCAGCATCAGGCCTTTCTGGGAGCCGGTGACCAGGCAGTCCACGCCCCACTGGTCCATGGGGCAGGGAGAGAGGCTGACACCGGAGATGCCGTCCACCACGCAGAGCACGTTGCGGGTGCGGGTGATGGCCGCCACCTCGCGCACGGGATGGAGCACGCCGGTGGAGGTCTCGGACATCTGGATCAGCACGCCGCGGATGTCGGGATCGGCGTCCAGGGCGGCGGCCACGTCCCCGGCCTTGACGGCCTGTCCCCAGGGGGCGGACAGCACGGTGCATTCCAGACCGCGGGAGCGGGCGATCTCCACCCAGCGCTCGCCGAACTTGCCGGCTTCGGCCACCAGCACTTTCTCACCGGGGGCGAACAGGTTGTAGACGGCGGCGGTCATGGCGCCGCTACCGGAGCAGGACAGGGGCAGGACGGGCTGCGTGGTGCCGAAAAGCTCGCGCAGGTGGCCCTGTACGCGCTGCATGATTTCCTTGAACTGGCCCTTGCGGTGGTGGATCATGTCCTGGGCCAGAGCAAGGCGGACTTCTTCGGGCAGGGGCGTGGGGCCGGGGGTCAGGAGGCGTTTTTTGTTGAGCATGATGCGTCCTTTATGCGCCGCTTACGGCAGCAGATGCGCGATGAAACATTTGAGATAGGCTGTCTCGGGCATGGCAGCATGCACGGGATGGTCCGCACCCTGTCCGCCCGCATAGAGGATGCGGGCCTGCCACTTGCGGCGGGCGGCGGCCTGCTGCACGCAGGAACGCAGGGACTCGGCGGGCAGGTGGTGTGAACAGGAACAGCTTACAAAGACACCGCCCGGCGTCAAGAGCTGCATGGCCAGGGCATTGATCTTGCGGTAGGCGGCCAGGCCTTGGGCAAAGTCCTTGCGGCGCTTGATGAAGGCGGGCGGATCCAGGCAGATGAGCGAGAAGCGGCGGCCCTGGGCGTCCAGCTCGGCCAGACGTTCGAAGGCATCGCCGCACAGGCCTTCGATGGCCTTGGTGCGGGCCAGTTCGGGCGCGTTGCGGGCCGCGTTCTCCGTGGCCAGGGCCAGGGCCTGCGGCGAGGCGTCCAGGAAGGTCACGGAACGGGCACCGGCAGCGGCGGCCGTCCCGCCGAAGCCGCCGGCGTAGCAGAAGATGTCCAGCACGTCGGCGCCTGCGGCGTAGCGGGCGGCCTCGCGGCGGTTGCGGCGCTGGTCATAGAACCAGCCGGTCTTCTGGCCGCCCTGCAGGGGGGCCCGGAAGATGCAGCCGTTTTCTGGCACTTCCAGCACGTCGGGCACCGGGCCCTCGCTCTCGTTCTCGCGGGGCAGGCCTTCCAGCGAACGGGCGGCGATATCATTGTCCCAAAGGATGGAGCGGGGCTGCAAAAGTTCGCCCAGCACTTCGCGCAGTTCTTCCTTGCGGGCTTCCATGCCCCAGGTGCCGACCTGCACGGTGAGGTGGTCGCCGAAACGGTCCATGACCAGGCCGGGCAGCAGATCGCCCTCGCCGTGGCACAGGCGGTACCAGGGCTGGTTGTAGAGGCGCTGGCGCAGGCCCAGGGCGCTTTGCAGACGCTGGCGCAGCAGGTCCGCGTCCAGGGGCAGGTCGGCCTTGCGGCTGTAGAGGCGGGCGCAGATGAGCGAATGCGGGTTGACGAAGACGCTGCCCAGCACGGCCCCGCGCGCGTCGCGCAGGGTGGCGTTCTCGCCGGGCTCAAAGTCGGGCAGGGGACTTTTGGCGCTGTCTATCTCGTTGCTGAAAATCCACAGGTGGCCGGCACGGATGCGGCGGTCTTCCCCTTTTTTCAGCCAAAGTGTCTTCATGGTAACTCCCGATGGGCAAAAAAGTTTGGCAGCGCGGGCAGGAGGCATCCTGTCCGATGCCGCACAGATGACTATGGCTGAAAAATGGATTTTTCGCCAGCACCATGATGCCCCCGAGCCCTGCGGGAGGGAGCGCCTTGCCGGCACCGGACGATCCTGCGCCTTCTGCTGCAGTGACGAAAAAAAGAACGCTCCCCGAAGGGAGCGTTCCTGTCAGTCAGGGCAGGGCCCAGGGAGCGGCGGGCCCCTGCGGCCGGTGAGGGCCTAGCGGGCCATAAGGGCCTTCATCTGCTCCGGCAGGGACTTTTCACCGGGCGTTGCCGTGATCGCCAGCATGCGGCCCAGGGCGGCGGGATCGAGGAACTGGATCCAGGGCATGAGCTGGGCCGGGTCCTCGCTGCGGATGGACAGGCTGCCGGGGCGGGCCAGGAAGGTCTGGATGGCTTCCGCATCAGCGGGATCACCGAGGTCTCTGCTCAAAGAGGCGCCCAGCAGGGGCATCATGGCTTCCATGGCCTCGGGACGGGGATCGATATTGTAGGCCAGGACAGCCGTCAGACCATGATCGTGCAGATCCAGCGACAGGTCGGAGACGGCGGCATCCATCATGCTCGGGTCTTCACTGAAGAAGTCGTAGGCATAGTCCAGATCGGCCAGGCCTTCCAGGCTCAGGCGGCCCGTCTGGCGCAGGAGGTCCTTACCGGCAGCGCCCGTCTTTCCCAGGGTATCGTCCTGCCACTTGAGGGCGATGCGCTCCTTGCCCGGGATGGCGAACATCTCGCGGAAGGGCCTGGTGGAAAAGTCGCAGGTCAGGCTGCTCTTGAAATGATGGGGGGCGAGCCCCAGCCAGTCGAACTGCATATCGCTGGCATGGAACAGGTTCTCGTTCGTCCTGCCGGGCGATTCGATAATGTCGACATCCCTGATGGCCAGCTGACCGAAGAGGGGCCGGGTCATCATCTGCTTGCCGGCGGCATCCTTCCGGGGCCGCGCGGCTTCCAGGATCAGGGCTTCGAGCTGGGGTTCGAATGCCTCGACGGAGAGATCGTCGGCACGGCGGACTAGGCTGAGGAAACGCCCGAACCAGTCAGCGTCGGGCAGGAAGATGTCGCGGATCTCCAGCTTGCCCATCTTGAACGCGCCTTCGGACCGGATGATGACCTCGGTGGCATCCATAGTCATCCGCTTCCAGGTACGGCGGTTCACGCCTTCGATGCTGACGGCGGCGACGGAGATCTGCATCGGCGTTTCGGGGGCCGTGCTGCTGATGTGGACGGGCCCGTAGGTGACCTTCTCCGCGATGATGGAGATCATGAATTCACCCTCGGGCACCTGCTGCCCGTTCAGCAGACGCTTGAGCACAGCGGCGTCCATGGCCACAGGGCCGGAGGTGAGGGCCTCCACCGTGCAGGTCATGGGCTCTCCCGGTATCAAAGATTTCTCGGTAAGATCACGTCCTGTGGCGCTGGAGAACAGGGGCGCGTCCCCTGCGGCGGGCAGGATGCTGTCCCGCAGGAAGGGCACGCAGGCCAGGACGAAGCGGGGGCTGAGCGTCATGGTGGCTTCTTTCAGGACCGTGTCGTACGTGCGCTGGTCGGAGATACGGATGTTGCCGAGTTTCAGGGTGAAGCTCAGGGGATTGATGTCCACCGTATCGATACTGCAGATGGTGGCGTCGGGATTGACATTGCGCAGGGCATCCCGGACGGCCTGTTCCACCAGAGGCTTGCAGGCGAACAATCCCCCCACGACGGCGAGGACACAAATGATGAGTGCGGCCGACAGGCCTTTCGCTGTTTTCGACATGGCAGTAGTTCCTTGGAAAAAAGGATGGATGGCCCCTGTTGAGGGTGGGGCTTTTTTCAAAATAGCCGGGCTTCGGCTGCTTGTACAGAAAAAAAGCCTGGAGGACGCGGAAACGGAAAACGCCGTGGCCCGAAGACCACGGCGCGTTGTCGCTGGGAGGGGGAAAGGCTAGTCCACGCGATGGTGGCAGCCGATGCTGTTCTTGTTGCGCATGGCGGCCTGGGTGATGACGTAGGCCGTCTGGGAGCCGTGGAAAAGATCCACCAGCGGCTTGGAGATACGCGTGCCCTTGTAGAAGTCGTGGATATGGCGCACCAGGTCGCGCATGTCTTCGAAAGCCCGGCGCAGGCGGGCCTTGGAGCGCGAGATGCCCACGTAGTTCCACATAGTGTTGCGGATGTTGGCCCAGTCCTGGGCCACCAGGGCCGGGTCGTCGTGGTGTTCGTTGCCTTCGTGGCGCCAGTCGGGGATGGCGGCCGCCAGGGCGCGGGGGATGGCTTCGCGGCCGGAGGCCGTGATGCGCGCCAGGTGCTGGCCGCAGCTCTGGCCCCAGACGGCGGCTTCCAGCAGGGAAGTGCTGGCCAGACGGTTGGCGCCGTGCAGGCCCGTGCAGGCGCATTCACCGATGGCGTACAGGCCGGGCATGGACGTACGGCCGAAGGTGTCGGTGAGGATGCCGCCGCAGAAGTAGTGGGCCGCGGGCACCACGGGGATGGGCTCCTTGCGGATGTCGATGCCGATCTCAAGGCACTGGTTGAAGACCGTGGGGAAGCGCGTGGGCAGATCCTGCTTGACGCCGCTCACATCAAGGTACAGGCAGGGCACGCCCCGGCGCAGCATCTCTTCCACCATGGCCTGGGCCACCACGTCACGGGGGGCCAGGTCGCCGCGCTTGTCGTGGCGGAGCATGAAGGCCTCGCCGCGGTCGTCCAGCAGACGGGCGCCCTCACCGCGCATGGCCTCGGTGATGAGCGGACGGCGGTAGCTGCGTTCCTCATACAGGGCCGTGGGATGGAACTGCATGAATTCCAGGTTGGCCAGTTCCACACCGGCGCGGAAGGCCATGGAGATGCCCGCCCCCACACAGCCGGGAGCGTTGGTGGAGTGCAGGAAGACCTGCCCCACGCCGCCGGTGGCCAGGACGGTCCAGTCGGCCAGGATGGTCTCGGGCTCGCCGGTCTCGGCATTGAGCACGTAGGCGCCCAGGCAGCGGTTGGTGACGCTGTAGCGGTACTGGGAGTTCTTGGCGTGGTGGTGGGTGGTCAGCAGGTCGATGGCCGAATGGTTGTGCAGGCAGGTGATGCGCGGATGGATCTTCACCTGGGCGGCCAGGCCGTCCATGAGGGCGCGGCCGGAATAGTCGGCCTTGTGGAGGATGCGGTGGGCACCGTGACCGCCTTCGCGGGTGAGGTTGTAGGTGCCGTCCTCGTTGCGGTCAAAATCGACCCCGGCGCGCTCGATGAGCATATTGTCCACGCAGTCGGGGCCCTGACGGCAGAGGAAGCGCACGGCGCGGTTGTTGTTGTAGCGGTGGCCCGCCACGAGGATGTCGTGCTCCAGGGCGCGGGCTTCGGCGTCACGGGGGGTATCTGCGGCCTTGTAGATGATGCCGCCCTGGGCCAGAGGGGTGTTGCCGTCGTCCAGGTCGGGACCGGCGTTGATGAGCAGCACGTCACGCCCGGCATCGGCCAGGGTAAGGGCGGCAGTACAACCGGCGATGCCGGAACCGATGATCAGGATGGTGACGTGACGACGTGTCGAGCTCATCTTGACTCCTTGTTTCTTGCGCTAGCGTTGGGCCGCGCATACCTGGAGCATGCGGGTCAGGGATGCCCGGGCGGGCGCCAGCTGCTCGTCCTGCAATGTCATGATGGGGGCTGTGCCGGCAGCGACGCCTTGCAGGCAGGCCAGCAGGTTTTCTTCGGTGACCTTGGCCATGTCGGGGCAGATGGCGGGCGCCAGAGGCTCGATCCGGCAGCGTCCGGCAAAGCGGTCACGCAGGCGGTGGACGAGGTTGGTCTCCGTGCCGATGATCAGGGTGCCGTCTTCGCCGGCGGCCTTTTCCGCTTCCTTGATGAGGTAGGAGGTGGAGCCGGAGCCGTCGCACAGGCCGATGAGCTCGGGACGGCATTCGGGATGGGCCAGCACGCGGCAGCCGGGATAGGCGGCCCGGGCGGCCTGCACGCTTTCGGGACGCAGGTGGCCGTGGATGGCGCAGCAGCCCGGCCAGAGCAGCAGGCGGCGGCAGGCGGCGGCACTGCCGGGCCGGCGTTCGCTCTCGGCCAGGCCGTTTTTGCCGCTCAGGCGCAGCACGTGCCAGTCATCGGGGCCCAGGCCAAGCTGCAGGCCCGTGTTGCGGCCCAGGTGCTTGTCGGGCATGAAGAGCACGGCGCCGTCGGGCCCGGCTTCTTCCAGGGCCCAGGCCAGCATGGTGCGGGCATTGGCCGAGGTGCAGACAGCCCCGCCGAATTCGCCCACCACGGCCTTGAGGGCCAGGGTGGTGTTCACATAGGCCAGGGGCACGATCTTGCGGCCTGTGGCCTGCAGCTGCAGCAGCACGGTACGGGCGAGCCCGGCCGGCGTCATGAGCGACATCATGCAGTTGGCGTCCCAGGCGGGCATATGCACGCTCTGGCCCGGTTTGGCCAGCAGGGCCGCGGATTCGCCCATGAAGTACACGCCGCAGAACACGATGTGCTCGGCATCGATACCTTCGATGCGGCGGGCCAGTTCCAGGGAGTCCCCGGTCACATCACAATGCCGCACCACATCATCATGCTGGTAATGGTGCCCCATGATGCACAGGCGGTCGCCCAGTCCTTGCTTGATGGCCGTAATGGCGTCGGAGAATCGAGACATGGTTTCCTTTGGGTTGGGGATGATCAGGCGTTGGCCAGGGTCATGCTGAAGTCGGCAGCCACGGCGGAATGCGTCAGGCGGCCCACGGAAATGAAATCGGGATGGCGGGGACCGGTGAGGGCGATGCCGCGGATGGTCTCCAGGGTCACGCCGCCGCTCACTTCGGCCTCGATGTGGGCGGGCACCAGCTCCAGGGCCTGGCCCAGCAGGGGCGCGCCCATGTTGTCCATCATGATGCGGTCGGCCCCGGCGGCCACGGCTTCGCGCACATGGTCGAGGGTGCGGCACTCCACTTCGATGGGCGGGCAGGGGGAGTAGGTCTCACGCAGGCGGGCCACGGCGCGGGTGATGGAACCGGCGGCATCGATGTGGTTGTCCTTGAGCATGAGCATCTCCACCAGGTTCTTGCGGTGGTTGCAGCCGCCACCGGCCTGGACGGCGTATTTTTCGGGCCAGCGCAGGCAGGGCGTGGTCTTGCGGGTATCCAGCAGGCGGACCCCGGTGCCTTCCAGCTCGCGCACATAGCGGGCCGTGAGGTTGGCGATGCCCGAAAGGTGGGTGATGAAATTGAGGATGACCCGCTCGGCCTTGAGCAGGACGATGGCCGGGCCCTCCATGCGGACGACCTCGGTCATGGCCGGGACGGTGGAGGCCTCCTCCACCAGCATCTCCACGTGCGGGTCGGCGCCCATGACCTCGAAGACCTCGTGGATGACGGGCAGGCCCACCACGTGGGTGTCTTCCTTGGCGCGGATGACGGCATGCATGGGCGCGTCAGCGGCAAAAAGGCCTTGGGCGGTCAGGTCGGGGCCGTCCTCATCCAGGGCCAGTTCTATGGAACGACGCAGATAGCGTCGGCCTTCGTCGGAAAAAAACGTGCTCCAGGGTGTGAACATTCTTCTTGTCCCGTCTATGGTGTGCATGGTAAGCCCTGCGTATAAGCACGGCATTACATAGTGATAAATGGCCCGTTGGGGCGCGTCAAGTTTGAGAGCTTTTTCACAACAGCGCAGCAAAAAAGCATTCTTTTTGTCACCAAGATGCTGTATGATACCGCCGTGTTGTGGGAGAAGTCCGTCGGGCAGGCAGAGGCCCGGCACGCGTACAGACGAGGGAGCTGATTGCCATGAGTGAACAAGAGAAGATCCAGACCGCAGACGACCGGCCGCAGATGGCGAACCCGATCCCCGAAGACGACGGGATGGCGGAAGGACATGGCATAAGCATACCCGAGGCCTGCCGCGAGCTGGGGGACGAGGCGGAATTCGTCCATCCCGCCGACCTTGCCGACCATCTGGAGAACCTGAGTCTGGAAAAGCAGGTCTGCGCCCTGCGCCACATGCCCACGGAGGACGCCGCCGAGGCCCTGGCCGAACTGGAAGGCAGCGTGGCCGTAGACGTGCTGGAGAACCTGGATGCCGACGTGGCCGCCCAGATCATCGCCGAGATGGAGCCCGACGACGCCGCCGACGTGCTGGACGAGCTGGACGAGGAACACCGCGACGTCCTGCTGGGCAAGCTGACGCGCGAAGATTCCGAAGAGCTGCGCAACCTGCTGAACTTCGACCCCGACTCCGCGGCCGGTGTCATGAACACCGAGCTGATCCTGCTGGAAGAGAACATGACGGCCGACGAGGCCATCACTCACATCCGCAGCGAGATGGAGGACAAGGAAAGCCCCTACTACGCCTATGTGGTGGACAAGAACGACAAACTGGTGGGGGTGCTTTCGCTGCGCGACCTGATGCTGGCGCGTCCCGGGACCATCGTGGGCGATGCCGTGTCGGGCCAGAGCGTGGTCTCCGTGCCCTATGACATGGACAAGGGCGAAGTGGCCAATCTGCTGTCGCACTACAATTATCTTGCCATGCCCGTCGTGGACTACGAAGGCCACATCATGGGCGTGGTGACCTACGACGACATCATGGACATCATGCACGAAGAGGCCAGCGCCGACATGCTGGGCATGGTGGGCGCCGACCCCGAAGAAAGCGTGGACACCCCCTGGAAGGAAAGCGTGCGCAAGCGCCTGCCCTGGCTGGTGGTGAACATGGTCAATTCGGCGCTTTCGGCATCGGTGGTCTACATGTTCGAGGGCTCCATCGCCCAGATGGCCGCCCTGGCCGTGCTCATGCCCATGGTGGCCAACCAGGCCGGGAACACCGGCCAGCAGGCTCTGGCCGTCATGATCCGGCAGCTGGCCACGGACCGCTTCGAGACCAAAAAGGCCTGGATGGCCGTGCTGCGCGAGGCCAAGATCGGCCTGGTCACGGGGCTTTTCATGGCCATGCTGGCGCTGTGCGGCGCCTGGGGCTTCACAGGCAACCCGCTGGTGGGTATGGTCATGGCTGGTGCGCTGCTGTGCGACATGATGCTGGGCGCGGTGGCCGGCGGTTCCATCCCCCTCATCTTCCGGGCCCTGGGACGCGACCCGGCCCAGGCTTCCAGCATCTTCCTGACCACCATCACAGACGGCGCGGGCTTCTTCATCTTTCTCGGGCTGGCCACCATGTTCCTTTTCTAGGCCTGCCCGGACATAACGCAAAGGCAGGTAGCCATGCACGACGTTTGCCGCATTTTGCTGGTGGACGATCACAAATTGCTCATGGAGGGCATCCGCAGCCTGCTGGCCCCCCACAGCCATTTGCGCGTGGCCGGCATGGCCCCCGACGGCAAGGAAGCCGTGGGCCTGGCCGCCACCCTGTCGCCCGATCTGGTCATCATGGACATCTCCATGCCGGGCATGAACGGCGTGGAAGCCAGCCGCGCCATCCTCCAGATCCGGCCCGAGACGCGCATCCTCATCTATACCGGTCACGAGGACCAGCGGCATCTGCTGGAGCTCATCCAGCTGGGCATCATGGGCCACGTCTGCAAAAGCGATCCGCCGTCCGTCCTGCTCCAGGCCATCGATGCCGTGCGGCAGGGGGAGGTCTTCCTCAGCTGTGCGGACCCCGGCGGCTGCATGGCGGCCCTCATGCGCCAGAACCGCCAGCGCCTCAGCCCCGCCGAGGGCGGGCCGGACATCGGCATGCTCTCGCCGCGCGAGAAGGAGATCTTCCGCTTGCTGGCCGACGGCTACAGCGTCCGCCAGATAGGCGATGCCCTCAACATCAGCCCCAAGACCGTGGAGACCCACAAGTACAGCGTACTGACCAAATTGCGCGCCGGCTCCATCAACGAGCTGACCAAGATGGCCATCCGCCTGGGCCTGGTCTCCCTGTAGTCCGCATTCGGGCCTGTCCTTCAGAGCGTTTCCGTACGCTTCCTGCCTGCTGTCCTTGCGGCGGTGCCGGCGGGGGAGCGTGTCCTTTCGGTGAGGCTTGTCTTTCGAAGGCCTCCCTGTGCGGCAGTAAGGCCTGTCGTTCCCGCAGGCGGCCCGTTTTTCCTCCCATCTCCCTTCAAATCAGCGCATATCAGCTCGCCCCTGGCTGCCCTGGGGCCTCCTGTGGCATCCCCGTCCTATACGGGATGGGGATGGTCTGCCATCCTGCGTCATGATGGCAGCGGTCTTGGTGCCGTACCTGTCTTCCGGGCAGACGGGATGAACAGGCACGGCCGTCTGTGGGCCCAAGCCTGTGCGAGCAGGCCTATGCCGTGGCGGGGTCGTCTTGTGGCGTCCCTGCCGCTGATGCTCCTTCCACGACGGGCCCGCCCCAGAGCGAGGCCTTCAGATAGTCCAGAAAGACCCTGGCCGGTTTGGAGAAGAGCTGCTGTTTTTTCCAAGCCACGTTCAGGCCCACTTCCATGGCCGGATGCAGGGGCCGGAAGCAGAGCGGGCCGTCTTCCGGCAGGCGGATGATCCTGTCCAGGCAAAGGGCATAGCCCATGCCTTCCTCGACCATGATCGAAGCACTATAGAGCAGGTTGTAGGTGGCCACCACCTGCAGGGCATCGTGCGTTTCCCCCAGCCAGCCTGCGACTTCGTTGTTGACCATGTTCTGCCGGGAGACCAGCAGGGGCAGGCCGCGCAGGTCCGCAGGGGCGACGGACGGCCGGGCTGCCAGCGGCGCGTCCTTGCGCATCAGGACGCCCCAGCGGTCCTTGACCGGCAGACGGAAGAACTCGTAGCTCGAAAGATCCACGGGCTCGATGAAGAGGCCGAAATCCACCAGATCCCGGTCTATCTTTTCCATGACGTCCTCGGCATTGCCGCTGAAGATGTGGAAGGTCACATGCGGGTGATCCTGCCGCATGCGGCGCGCGGCCCGGGCGATGAGGCGTATGGCGTCGGTCTCGCCGCCGCCGATGTGGATGTCACCGCTCAGCAGCTCGTCCGGAGCCTTGAGCTCCGCCGTGGTCTTTTCCAGCAGGCTGACGACCTCCTGCGCCCGCTTGCGGAAAAACGTACCTTCCTCCGTCAGGGTGATGCTCCGTTTGCCGCGCAGGAAAAGCGTCTTGCCCAGCTCTTCTTCCAGCTCCTGCATCTGCCGGGACAGGGTGGGCTGGGTCACGTGCAGGGCCTCGGCGGCAGCGGAGATGGTCTTTGCCTGCGCGACCGCCAGAAAATAGCGGAGGGTCCTCAATTCCATGTGATGCTCCTTTGCCGGGATGCCGGGTGTTGATGCCTGCTGCTGGTGTCGCTGGCCGTCAGGGCCGGTCAGAGAGGGCGGAAGATCTGCGGGGCTGGCCCCATGGCCTGCGCAGCGGGTACAAAAAATCCCCGCCGGGCGGGGCTGGGAACGGCAGGGACACTGAGCGGGGGACGAGGCGGAGGCCTCCTGCCGCTGTCTGTGCCCCTGTCGGAAAAGAACGTTGCCGGAAAAGGGATATCCGGGAGAGGGGCCCCGCATGGCACGGGGCCTGCCTCTTCCCGAAACGTCCTTGTGCGGTGACGGGACTTATTCGTCCTGCAGGGCGGCGCCCCGCTGGGGATCGAAGTCGTTCTCCGTGCGGGAGATGAAGATGGCCGCGGTGGCGTCGCCCAGCACGTTGATAGTGGTACGGGCCATGTCCATGACACGGTCGATACCGGCCACCAGGGCGATGGCTTCCAGCGGGATGCCCACATGGGTGAAGATCATGGAGAGCATGATCAGGGCCGCGCCGGGCACGCCCATGGTGCCCACGCTGGCCAGCAGGGCGATGAGCAGCACGGAGATCTGTTGGTCCAGGGGCAGGGGCATGCCGTAGATCTCGGCGGCAAAGATGGTCACGATGCCCATGTAGATGGCCGTGCCGTCCATGTTGATGGTGTTACCCAGCGGGATGGAGAAGCTGGAGACGCTGCGGGAGGCGCCCAGCTTCTGCACACAGGTCAGGTTGGTGGACAGGGCTGCGGCGCTGGAACAGGTGGTGAAGCTGGTGAGCAGCGGGGCGCTCAGGCCGCGGAAGAAGGTGCCGGGCTTGAGACCGGCGTAGCGGATACAGGGCAGGTAGGTGATGATGACGTGGATCAGGCAGCCCAGGTACATGATGCCGATGAGCTTGATGAGCGGCAGCAGCACTTCCAGCCCGTGGTTGGACACGGTGTAGGCCATAAGGGCAAAGACACCGATGGGCGCGTAGTGCATGACCATGCTGGTGACGCGGATCATGACTTCGCTCATGGCGTCGAAGAAGGCGGCGGCAGGCTTGGCCTTGTCACCGCACAGGCTGATGGCCATGCCCACCAGCACGGCGAAGAAGATGATCTGCAGGATGTTGCCCTTGGCCAGGGCATCCACGGGGTTCAGGGGCACGATGCCCATGAGCACCTGCACCAGCGAGGGCGCGGCCACTTCCTTGGCGCTCAGGTTGGCGGTGGAAAGGTCGAGCCCCACACCGGGCTGGAAGATATTGCCCAGGATAAGGCCGATGGCCACGGCCAGGGCCGTGGTGGCGAAATAGAAGACCAGCGTCTTGGCGGCCACGCGGCCCAGACGGCCCACATCGCCCACGCTGGCGGCGCCGGAGACCAGGGTGGCCAGCACCAGCGGTACGACGACCATGCGGACGAGATTGATGAACAGGTCGCCGAACGGCTTGAAGAAGGCGGCGCTGATGCCCAGCTTGGGGGCCAGCGTGCCCACCAGTATGCCCAAAACCATGCCGATGCCCATTTGCAGGGGCAGGCCCATTTTCTTGCGTGCGCTCATAGGAACCTCACTGCGTGTTGCGTAATGTCACGATACTGTCGCCGACAGTAAGCAAGATTCGTTCCGCACGCAACGTTTTCCTTGCCGGGGAATATGGCGGGGGAGGGACCTCTGGGGCGTTACAGCGGGCAGCGCATGTCATACCAGCAGGCCTGGCCGTGCTGGCTGTCGGAGCGCCCCAGCAGCCGGAAGCCCATTGAGCTGTAGAAGGGGATCAGCCGTTCCTTGCAGGTAAGGACTACATCTTCCTTGCCCCGCTGCCGGGCCACTTCCAGAAAATGGCGGACAAGGGCCGCGCCGATGCCCTGATGCTGCCGCTGCGGATCCACCACCAGCCCGAAGACGGCCTGATGCGGGGCCTCCTCACGGTGCAGTCCGGCATCGTGGTAGAGCTCGTCCCGGCAGGTATCGAAATCGGTCATGCAGCCGTTGATATGGCCCACGATGGCGCCGTCATCCTCGGCCACGAAAAAACAGTGGGGAAAGACGGCAAAACGGGCGGCAAAGCTTTCCGGCGATGCGGCTTCGGCAGGGGGAAAACCGCGCGCCTCCAGAGCGGCGATGGCGGGCAGGTCTTCGGGGCGGGCTTGTCTGATATGCATGGAAGCTCCTGGACGGGGCCCGCCGGAGCGGACCTTGAGGTTGATAACGGGCCGTCGCGGGACGGCATGACGGCTCGAAGGATGTCCGGCCGTCCAAGGGAAAAGGTTTTTCAGGGCGGGCAACAGGAGCACCTGTGCCCCTGTGTGTGCCGGTAGAGGAAACAATGTCTCTTTTCCGCCGTCCGTGACGGATGGGCCGCGGCGGTGTCCGCCAGTCCCCGGGGACTCACGGACACCGCCGGAAGAGAGAACAGGGATGCTTCCCGCAAGGGCGGCACGCGTTACGCTGCCTTCTTCGTGAACAGGTTCCTGCGGGCGGCTTCGGACCGGATCTCCTTGCGGTAGCTGTCGTGCTGACGCAGGTAGAAGGCCAGCGCGTTGGCGAAGTTGTCGCCCAGCAGCCCGTCGAGGACCTGGCTGGAGATCTCGCGTTGCAGGCGCAGCAGGGAATGCAGGGCCAGGATGCCTTCCACTTCTTCCGTGGGCATGCTGCCCAGACGACGCCAGAAGATGTCGTGCGAACGGGGCAGATAGTACCACATGTACATCAGGTCGAGCAGATGGACGATGGCCTGCCGGGCGGCGTTGGGGTCCTTTTCCAAAAGCTGCTGCCAGAACTCGCGGGGCTGCTCCTGCATCAGGCGCCGGATGGTGGCCTGGGGGAAGAGCAGGGCCAGTTTCACGAGATTGTTGAATATCTGGCTGAACTTGCTGTCGTACTCCAGGGTGCGCATGCGCAGATACATGTTGCGGTCCGCAAAACCTTCGATGACGGCGGCCACGATGTCCGAGGAGCACTTGGAGACGATGGCGGCGCAGTTCTGCAGGGCGCCCACCGGGTCGGCGATGCCCAGCCAGACGAAGCAGACCAGCAGGCCCTTGCCCAGCACGATGGACAGGGGGATGGAGATGGCGCTGCGGAACAGGTTGCCCACGACAGCTTCCTTGGGCAGGCCGCGGAAGATGTTGTGCCCTGATATGTAGACGCTGTTGATCATGGCGATGACCGTATAGACCGCCAGCTCGTTGTTCTGGACCGTGATGCCGAGCCAGTCCTCCAGCAGCCACATGCGGACGACCACCTCCAGCAGGGGGACGGATATGCCCGTGTAGAGCAGGGAGTCCGCCATGCGGCTCCAGCTCACATAGCGGTTCCAGGGCAGGAGCATGGAGCGGCAGAAGGCCCCGCCGCCCACCATGGATTGCAGGACATTGCGCACGGCCGTGATGGCGAACCAGAGCAGGGCGCCGATCCAGGTCAGGATCCACCAGCTGTCCACGTACCAGAAGGCCCACTGCGCGGGGATGAAGCCCAGCAGCACCTTGAGCACGTTCACCAGATTGCTGTTGAAGTAGTGGACGTTCCAGGGGGTGGCGGCATCGCGCATCATGCTCACGGGATCGTGCTGTTCCGCGTTGATGCCGCGGGAGTCCACGCCGCCAAGGGTCACCAGGTTGCCGCCGTCGGGGCTGATGGTGGTGGTCTTTTTTTCCAGCTCCCAGCCACGGACCACGCGACAGCCCAGATGGTGCAGCAGGGGCAGGCGGCGCAGGGTCTGGAGCCAGCGCGGCAGGGTCGCGGGCTCGTGATAATGGGTGAAGCCGTAGATGTCGGTATGCACGGGCAGGGTCAGACGCTGGCCGCTCTTTTCATGACGCAGGGCGGCCCGGGCCTGCGGGGGCAGGGTCTCGGTGAAGACAAGGCCCATGCCGTGCGTCATGTGCGAACGACTGGTGGAGTCCGTGCCGATGCGCGAGCCGAGCCACGAGAGCTCGTAAAAACTCCGCAGCTGGGTCAGGTTGTCCTGCACTTCCAGCAGCAGGTCCCGGCGGGGCGAATCCGCGGGTTCGTCCTGCACGATCCGGCGGACAACCTGCTTGAGGCGCAGGGGGCTGCCCTCGTTGATGGCCCGCTGCAGCTCGTTGATGGCCTCGATATGCGGCAGCTGGCCCTTGGACCAGGTGCGCAGGTTGAACAGTTCCAGATGGGTGATGAGCCCCTTGCCGCGCCAGAGCAGTTCCAGCGTGTCCTGTACGTTCAGCCCTTCCAGGCCCAGGATCATCTGGCAGGGGTGCAGGGGCACCAGGGACTGCAAAAGGACTTCGGGATCGCGCAGCAGCACTGGGGGCAGATCCTTGTGGGGCGCCACGGGGAACAGGATATCCGGGTTGGCCTGCGGTCCCAGCCATTCCTGGCGCAGGCTGTCGGGCATGAGGCCTTCCATGGCTTCCAGACGGGCGCGCAGGCGGGCGGCTTCTTCATCCGTGCCGTTCCGCCGGGGATCGTTGCGGAGCTCTTCCAGAGCCTGTTCCAGGGCAGGCTGCCATTGCTGGAGGATGTATTCGGCCAGATGCAGGGACGAAGGCTGGCGCTGGCCCACGAAAGCCAGAAAGGCGTCCGCATCCAGCGGGGGCGGAGGCGGGACTTCCAGCTTGCGGGCCAGGGTGGCCGCGTGCTTCTGGTTCCAGGCCTGGAGCAGGCGCAGGACATGCTGGCGCATCCACTGGTTCACCGTGGCGTATTCCTTGAGGATGGCCGCGATGTCCGGGCGCTGGAGCAATTTGATGAAGGCCCGGCTGCTGTGGACGTTGAGCGGCGACCAGGTGAATTCGATGAGCTTGTCATGGAAGGTGGCCCGGAACTCGATGCCGATGCGCACGGTGATGCCCATGATGCGGGCCGCGCGCAGCAGTTCGCTGGCGGCTTCGGGGTCCACGGTATTGTAGTAGACCACCGTGATGAAGCGCAGGCCCTTGAGCCAGGCATCCATGACCAGATGCGTAGGGCTCTTGCGGCCCTTGGTGTTGGCATCATGGACGTGGTGGTCGAAGGCCTGCTGGTTCCAGGCTTCGGGCATCTCCAGCAGATGATAGCGGCGCAGCAGCGAGCGGATGACGTGGGGCGTGCCGCGCACCGCCTGGTAGAAATCGTGGGCCAGCGGCAGCTGGATATGGACGTGCGGCGCGGCGCGGACCAGGTCTTTCATGATCTGGATCAGGACGCGGGCCGTATTCTTCTGCAGGCTGGAAAGGGCGGAGTAGAGGACCTCGTCATGCAGACGGCGCAGGGCCTGCAGGCGCTCCTGCGGGCCGCGGGCCTCCAGGCTCTCCAGCAGGATGATGACGGCGCGGGCGATGCGCATGCCGGGGTCCGTGGTCAGCTTGATGATGCCGCGCGGATGCAGGCCTTCTTCAGGCTGGGCCAGGCTCATGGACATGTTGCGGGCGGCCACGAAACTGTTGACCAGCTGGATCAGCTGATGGTCCTGCAGGTCGAACAGCCAGGACGCTTGCTTGTCCGGGCCGGAAGTGGTGACGGCATTGGCCGAATGTCTGGTGGCGCACATGACGGTTCCCTCTATTGCTGGAGATGCGGGCGGCACTGGCGGCGGCCAGCGGTCGCACGGATATGCCGGGTCGTCCCCCTGTGTGAAAGAAGAAAATGTGACAAATATCGTCGGGGATTGCAAATACCTACGAAGTATAATTTTATATAAATACTAGAAGCTAGTTGTGTTTTTTATTGAAAAAATATAAAATCAAATGAGGTAGGATGTTGTTGCCTCTTGCTGTTGATCCTGCAGCATTGAGTTGATATTGGAATCAGTTCTGCCTTGTTCTTACCAGGCTGGCTATGTACTTAATCTTAGCCGTAAAATAGCGCTAGAAATGGAAATGAGTGAACACATCCTACCTAAAACTATGAAAGAAGATCCTATAAATATATTTAGAAGAGCAACTAGTAAGCAAGAAGTGGCTTTTGCTCTTGGATTTAAGTATAACTATTTTTTATATCTTATTTACGGTAATGATATTGAGTCTCATTATACTGAATTTAACATTCAAAAAAGAAATGGGAAGCAACGTACTATTGCAGCTCCAGATGGGCGCCTTAAGCAATTACAAAAAAATCTTGCAGCTATACTAGTAAGAATTTATAAGCCTAAATATTGTGTAAAAGCATTTATTCCAGGATCTAATATAGTCTATAATGCATCACCACACCTAAGAAAAAAGAATATCCTTAAGATAGATTTAGAAGATTTCTTTCCATCAATTCATTTTGGACGTGTTCGCAATCTATTTACAGCAGTTTTTAATTTCCCAATAGATATATCGACAATGCTTGCACGTATTTGTTGTTATAAAGGCGCACTTCCACAAGGTGCTCCTACGTCTCCTATTGTCTCAAATATGATTTGCCTTCGCTTAGATGGAGAATTATCTCGTCTAGCAAAAGATAATCGTTGCGCATATACACGTTATGCAGATGATATTACATTATCAACAAATGAAGATAATTTTAGTAAGGCAATTTTAAGAGAACAGTCTCCATTGTTATTGTCGGAAAAAATTATTGAAGTTATTGAAAAAAATAATTTTTTTAAAATAAATAGATATAAAACTCGTTTAATGGTTAAAAATGATAGTAAATTTATAACTGGCGTTAAGGTTAATGAAAAAATAAATGTATCACGAAGAAAATATAGGGAAGTTCGGGCAATGTTGCATGCTGTACAACATTTTGGCCCAGAGCTTGCCCTTATTGAGCATTTAGCTAAGTATGATAAACGATGTACTACTTCTCAACGTGGGGATATTTTTAAAATAATTGATGGAAAAATTTCTTTTATATCTATGGTAAGAGGGGAAGGTGATTATTTAGCTGCTAAATTGAAAGTGAAATCTGCATTTTTAAAAGAGTCATTTGGGCGAAAAATAAATTATGATAATTTAGATATTTTGCAATCATCTGTTATTAATACTAACAAATATATAATTGTTATTACAGAAGGTAAAACAGATAGGATGTATCTTTCTCTTGCGCTACGAATTTTGCAGAAGCGCGGTAAATTTACGGATTTAAATATATTGTTTTATATCTTGCCAAAAACTGCAGGCTGTGGAGTATGTAAAAACGATTTGGCAGCTTTAAATACTAAGGGGCTATTTCTAAATTGTAGTTTATGTAAAAAGATTTATATATTTGATAGGGATATTGATAATCAGAGTAGATATTTTTGTAAAACTGAGCATGGAGAAGTTCCAAAGTATTGGGGGAATAATACATGGTCATTTATTTTACCAATTCCATATTTTAGAAAAAATATTGATAAGGCTGTATCTATAGAGCATTTCTTGATTGATGATAGATTGTTTTCTCTCGATGATGATGGTAGACGATTATATTTTTATGGTGAGTTCGTGCAGGCAGGCGAACAACTTGTTCATCAGAATGATAGCTCAATATCGATAAAAAAACAAAAAAAAGAATTTTATACTATAATTGATGATAAAGTTATGCAAAATAAAAAAAATATTGCTCGTAGTAAATATAGTTTAGCCGTAGATGTATTTGATTCTGATTATATAGATGACGTATCATTGCAAGCATTTTCAGAAATATTTGAAATAATAGAGCGTATCGCAAAATAAGCATCGATGCTAAAGAAGGTCACCGACCTTACGGGCGGTGCCCTTCTTGTTTTATTGGGAATCTGAGATTTCTTATATGAAAAAACCCGCTGATTTCTCAGCGGGCTATTTTCTTAGTGGCGGAGAGGAAGAGATTCGAACTCTTGGTACGCTTTTAACGTACACACGATTTCCAATCGTGCTCCTTCGACCAACTCGGACACCTCTCCGTGTCGTGAAGACCTGTTCTTTATAGGCAGAATCTTTAGCTTTGGCAAGCAAAAAATCGCAATTTTCGCAAAAAATTTTTTCTCTAAAAAATTAGCTGTTATTTCAGCTTGTTATCATCGCTGTTTTTCGTCTCCATCTTCCGCCGGAGATGGTCACAGCTGCCCACTCACGGGGCGTGATGACGAAAAGGCGTCCCGGCCCTGCCCCTGGACAGGGCCACGGCAAGGACGATGACCAGCAGGACGAGCAGGGCTTGCCACATGGCCTAGTCCTTGCGGTCCCTGTCTTCTTCGCGCTTTTTTTTGCCCATCATGTAAAAAAAGCCCAGCACGGCCACACCGAAGGCCACGATGCCGGCCAGATTGAGCATGAAGATGGTATCCATACGATCTCCTGAAAGACTGTCCGGGGTGTCCCGGAGTTCGTCCGTTGCTACCGGAAGGCCCGGCAGGGGAGCGGGGTGGTCCCGCCCCGCCGTTGCCGGGCCGTCAGCATCAAGAAAAGGCTTGGCCGCCGCGGCAGCCGCCTGATGGTCGTTTTAGATGCCCAGCTGGCTGAAGCCGCTGTCCACGTAGATGACTTCGCCGGTCACGCCGTGGGAGAGCTCGGAGGCCAGGAACACGGCGGCACCGCCCACATCGGCGGTGGTCACGTTACGGCGCAGGGGAGCGTGCTCTTCCACGCGGGTAAAGATGTTCTTCAGACCGGAGACGGCGGAAGCGGCCAGGGTCTTGATGGGGCCGGCGCTCAGGGCATTGACGCGCACGCCCTTTTCGCCCAGGTCGTAGGACAGGTAGCGCACGGAAGCTTCCAGAGCGGCCTTGGCCACGCCCATGATGTTGTAGCCGGGGATGACCTTGGTGGAACCGTGGTAGGTCATGGTCAGCACCGAAGAACCGTCATGCAGCAGGGGCTCGAAAGCGCGGCAGACGCCGGTGAGGGAGTAGGCGGAGATGTCCAGGGCCAGATGGAAACCGGCGCGCGACGTATCCAGGAAGCGGCCGCTCAGGTCTTCACGGTTGGCAAAGGCCACGGAGTGGACCAGGATGTCCACCTCGCCCCACTTTTCCTTGACCAGGTCGGCGGCGGCCTGGATCTGGGCGTCGTCGGTCACGTCACACTGGAAGGTGAACTCGCCTCCCAGTTCTTCGCTCAGGGGCTCAACACGCTTTTTGATGGCGTCGCCCACATAGTTGAAAGCAAGGCGGGCGCCCTGTTCCTTGAAGGCATTGGCGATGCCGTAAGCGATGCTCTTGTTGTTGGCCAGGCCCAGGATCAGGGCTTTTTTTCCTTGAAGCAGCATGTAATATCCTCCAGAAAAGTCGCCTTGGCGACGGTGACCACAGGTTAGATGGTGAATTCTTTGCCCGTCAGGATGTGGTAGGCCTCACGGTAGCGCCGGGCCGTGGCGTCCACGACCTCGGCAGGCAGGGCAGGCGCGGGCGGCTGCATGTCCCAGGGCTGGGAGGTGAGCCAGTCGCGCAGGTACTGTTTGTCGAAGCTGGGCTGGCTGCGGCCGGGTTCGTACTGGTCCGCGGGCCAGAAGCGGGAAGAGTCGGGGGTCAGCACTTCGTCGATGAGGCGCAGTTCCCCGTCCACGAAACCGAATTCGAACTTGGTGTCGGCCACGATGATGCCGCGGCTGGCGGCATAGGCACGTCCGGCTTCATAGATGGCCAGGGTGGTCTCCCGGACCTTGCGGGCCACGTCCTCGCCCAGCAGGCGGGAGGCCTCTTCCGGGCTGATGTTCTGGTCGTGCTGGCCCAGCTCGGCCTTGGTGGAAGGCGTGAAGAGGGCCGTTTCAAGCTTGTCCGATTCCCGCATGCCGGCAGGCAGCTGATAGCCGCAGAGCGTGCCGGTCTTCTGATAGTCTTTCCAGCCCGAGCCGGAAATGTAGCCGCGTACGATACATTCCACAGGCAGGGGCTTTGCCTTGCGGACCAGTACGGCACGCCCTTCAAGTTCGTCCTTCCAGGGGGCAAGGGCGGCGGGGAACCGGTCCACATCGCTTTCCACCAGATGATTGGGGATGATGTCCTTGAACTTGTCCATCCAGAACAGGGTGATCTGGTTCAGGATCACGCCCTTGTAGGGGATGGGCTTGTCCATGATGACATCGAAGGCGGACATGCGGTCGGTTGTGACGATGAGCAGGGTCTTGTCGTCGATGTCATAGATGTCGCGGACCTTGCCGCGGGACAGCAGCGGGTAAGCGCTGATTTCAGTCTTGGTGGTGATGCGCATAGTCTTGATCCAGTTTGTTTAAGGCACTAGCGCTTGCTGCGGATCTCCACGGAACGGGCGTGGGCCTCCAGCCCTTCCAGACGGGCCAGAGAAGCAATGGCAGGCGCGTTTTCCAGCAGGAAGGCCGGCGAAGTGGCCACGATGCTGGTTTTTTTGCAGAAGTTCTGGACGGAGAGCGCGGAAGAGAAGCGCGCGGTCCGCAGGGTGGGCAGCACATGGTTGGGGCCCGCGAAGTAGTCCCCCACGGGTTCGGGGCTGTGCTGGCCCATGAAAATGGCCCCGGCATGGCGGATGTGGGGCAGCAGGGCCCAGGGATCGCGCACGCACAGTTCCAGATGCTCGGGAGCCACGCGGTTGGCGATGGCCACGGCGGTCATGATGTTGGGCACCACCACGATGGCGCCCCAGTCCATGAGGGACTTGCCCGCGATCTGGGCCTTGGGCAGCTGGCTGCACTGCTTTTCCAGTTCCTGCTGCACCTGTTCGGCCAAGGTGATGTCGTCGGTGAGCAGGATGGCGGAAGCCAGCATGTCGTGCTCGGCCTGGGAGAGCATGTCCGCGGCCAGCCAGTGCGGGCGGGCGGAGCTGTCGGCCACCACCAGCACTTCACTGGGGCCGGCCACCATGTCGATGCCCACCGTGCCCTGCACCAGACGCTTGGCCGTGGCCACATAGATGTTGCCGGGACCGGCGATGACGTCCACAGGGTCGATGCTCTGGGTGCCGTAGGCCATGGCGCCGATGGACCAGGCGCCGCCCACGCGGTAGATCTCGTCGATGTCCAGCAGGTGGGCCGCCGCCAGGATGTGCGGGTTGATGGTGCCGTCC
The DNA here is from genome assembly GCF_050314315.1 of Desulfovibrio sp. SGI.102. Lineage (NCBI taxonomy): Bacteria > Pseudomonadati > Thermodesulfobacteriota > Desulfovibrionia > Desulfovibrionales > Desulfovibrionaceae > Desulfovibrio > Desulfovibrio sp. SGI.102. The sequence continues at coordinate 31,224 of NZ_JBNPNC010000030.1, forward strand.
TTGCGGGGCGGGGTGCACACGGCCACGCGGGGCACGCCGGCCACCAGGGCGGGGATGGCGTTCATGAGCATGCTGGAGAGCAGCGGGGTGTTGCCGCCCTGGCCGCCGGGCACATACAGGCCCACCCGGTCCACGGGCAGCACGCGCTGGCCCAGGATGCTGCCGTCAGGCCGGGTCTGGAACCAGGATTTTTCCAGCTGTTCTTTATGGAAGGTGCGGATGTTGTGGGCGGCTTCGCTGATCTGCTCGCGATGTTCGGGAGAGATGGAAGCGGCGGCCCAGGCGATGTCCTGCTCGCTGACGCGCAGGGGCGCGGCAAATTCGGGACAGTCGAAACGGCGGGTATAGTCGATCAGGGCCTCATCGCCCTTTTCACGTACATTGGCGAGGATCTCGCGCACGCTGCCCTCAACGCTGTCGCCGGGGTTGAAGCGGCCGTCGAGCCACTGCGAGGCCTTGACCCATTCCTGCTCGGACTGCAGGTGCAAAATTCGGCAAATCATGGAATATACCTCAAGAAAAGAACGCCACCGGAGGGCGCGTGGACGCGCGGAATTGCGCGTCGGACGAATATAGCGAAGGCGTGCGCCAATGTCGAGACTTCCGTGCAGGAGGCCGTTGCCAGGGTGTCAGCCCCTTGACAGTACGGCAGTGCGTATTTACTCAATACTAGCCGGCACAACGCCGGTGCATTTCTGGGAGGAACCATGGATCGTCACAACGAGAACGATGATATGCATATGAAGGACACGCAGAACACGGAAGCGCAGGAAGAGGCCTGTGCCGGTACCGAGGCCGGGGATGCCGGGGACGCCGTGCAGACCCTGCCGGAAAATCTGGAAAGCCTGTGCCACGAACATGTGTGCCCCAACTGCACCGAAAAGCGCGATGCCGATGACGCACGCCTGCGCGCGGCCGCGGAAATGGATAACTTCAAGAAGCGCCTGAAGCGCGAGCACGAGGAACAGATCCGCTATGCGGCGGAAAAGGTCATGAGCGACCTGCTGCCCACGCTGGACAACCTCGATCTGGCCCTGCAGTACGGCAGCAAGGACGAGGCCTGCAAGGACATGCTCCAGGGCGTGGCCATGACCCGCAAGCTGCTGCTGGAAGCCGTGGCGCGTCACGGTCTGACCCCCGTGGGCACGGCCGGTGAGGCCTTCACGCCCGAACTGCACGAAGCCGTGGGCTTTGATGCCGAGGCCGATGTGGAAGCCGGGGCCGTGGCCCGCGTTCTGCAGAGCGGCTACAAGCTGGGCGAGCGTCTGCTGCGCCCGGCCAAGGTCATGATCAAGCAGGGCTAAGCGCCGTTATCCGCAAGACAGCCGGAAGGGCCTTCCCCATATGGGGAGGGCCCTTTTTTGTATACAGACATACGGATCAGGGGACTCTCATCAGGGCCCGGGGAGCCCTCTCCTCTGGTCCGGCATCCTTATCAAAGGCTTTCATCCGACATAGCGGCGGTTCTCCGCCAGCGGCTTCAACTGGGACATCTTCGCGATACCGTGGTCCGGTATCCTCAGACAAGTATGTACGGGGCATGCCGCGTTGGCCTTCCCTGCGGCAGCGCCGGGAAGCCCGGCAAAACAGCTTGACTTTCAAAAGCGTTGCACTCTAG